>NZ_JAAAYH010000330.1:0-10161 GCF_018035285.1 Streptomyces sp. MK37H
GGTCGCCGGGGCGAACAGCCCCGAGGAGTTCTGGAAGCTCCGTACGACCGGTGACGAGCTGTTCGTCAAGATCCCCCGGGACCGCTGGCGGCACGAGAACTTCCACGCCGTCGACACCGCCGCCGAGGACAAGGCGTACGCCGACCGCTGCGTCTTCATCACGGACTTCCAGGCCGCCCCCGGCTCCGTCGACAGCATGGCCGAGGGCGCGGACGACCACGAGCTGACCACCATGTGGCTGCGCCACAGCCTGGTCCAGGCGCTGGACGGAGTGCGCCACCAGGACTCCGACCGCTGCTCCTTCGTGGTCGGCTACACCCCCGACGGCAGTCAGCACCTGGAAGAGGCCGGGGTGCTGGACAGCGTCACCCGGATGACGCACGACATCCTCGGGGACCTGCCGCTGGACGACGGCGAGCGCACCACCCTCGGCGGTGACATCGAGGCGGCCCTGAACCGCCGCTACTGGCGCGCCGGCCAGGACCGCTCGCGCTTCCTGCCGCACCGCGTCGGAGAGCTGGCGATGCGCGGTCTGCTGCCGCCCTCCACCGAGCTGCACATGGTGGACACCGCCTGCTCCTCGTCGCTGTACGCGATCGACATCGCGGCCAAGGGCCTGCTGATGGGCAAGCAGGACATCGCCGTCTGCGGCGGTGCCTTCGCGCTCGCGCCGCGCGGCACCGTGCTCTTCTCCAAGCTCCAGGGGCTCTCCAAGCGCGGTGAGGTGCACGCGCTGGACGAGGACGCCGACGGCGTGATCTTCGCCGACGGCGCCGCGCTGGTCGTCCTCAAGCGGCTGAGCCGGGCGCGGGCCGACGGTGACGAGGTGCTCGGGGTGCTCCGCGCCTTCGGCTCGTCCTCGGACGGCAAGGGCAAGGCGATCTACGCCCCCAACGCCGCCGGTCAGAGCCTCGCGGTGCGGCGCGCCCTGGAGGCGGGCGAGGTCGAGGGCGGCGCGGTGAGCTGGGTCAACGCCCACGCCACCGGCACCCCGGCCGGTGACCTCGCCGAGTTCACCACGCTGCGGGAGTACTACGGCACCGCCGGACCCGCCGCGGTGACCTCCAACAAGTCCCTGATCGGCCACACCGGCTGGGCGGCCGGCGTGGTCTCGCTCATCGAGAACCTGCTGGGCCTGGCCGAGCACACCATCCCCGGTCAGTTCCGCTTCTCCAAGCCCCGCGAGGACTTCCGGCTCGCCGAGACCGGACTGGAGATCACCCCCGAGCACAAGAGCTGGCCGGAGCAGTCCGACAGCCCGCGGCTGGCCGCGGTGTCGGGCTTCGGCTTCGGCGGCACCAACGCCCATCTGATCGTCTCCGAGCACCGGGCGCGCCCCGCCGCCGCGAACGCCACCGCCACCGACCGGGCCCCCGCGACCGTCACCAAGGTCCCGGACACCGGCAGCCGGGTGGCGATCGTCGGCTGGTCGGCCCATCTGCCGGGGCTGGAGGGCCGCGAGGAGGTCACCCAGTGGCTGGGCGGCGGTCCGCGCCCCCGCGACAGCTTCGGCGACGAGTACCCGGCGCCGCCGTTCAGCAAGGTCCGGCTGCCTCCCAAGACCATCCGCGCCCTGGACCGCTGCCAGCTGATGATCGTGGAGTGCGCCCATCAACTGCGCGACCAGATGCCGGACTTCTGGCAGGAGCGGGCGCTCAAGACCGGGGTGTTCGTCGGCCATATGGGCCCGACCCGCGCCGCGATGCTCTACGCCAACCGCTGCTATCTCGACGACATCGCCGAGGCGCTGGGCGAGTTGCCCTCCGACGCCCTGCCCGGTGTCCTGGAGCGGCTCGGCGACCGCGTCCGCGGCATGATCCCGGCCTCCAACGAGGACTCCTTCCCCGGCCAGATGCCCAACATCATCTCGGCGCGGGTGGCGAACTACTTCGACCTCAACGGCCCGAACATGACGATGGACTCCGGCTTCGCCTCCGCCGTCTCCTCCATCACCTCCGCGGGCCGCTATCTGCGCACCGGTGAGCTGGACTTCGCGCTCGCGGGCGGGATCAACGGCAACAGCCTCCCGGAGTACCGGACGCTGATCGGCGAGCTGCTGCCGCCGGAGGCCCGGGAACTCGCCGAGGGCGCCTTCCTGTTCGCCCTGACCACCGAGGAGCGGGCCCGCGCCGCCGGGCTCGAGGTGCTCGCGTACGTGGACGAACCGCTCGGCGCCGTCGAGACGGGTCGTGGGGAGGCCGCCCCGGAGGAGATCCTGCTGTGCGGTACGCCCGCGCCCGAGCACGCCCGCTATCTGGGCGCGGCCGGCGGCCTCACCGTCCTCAAGGCGCTGCACCGGCCCTCGGGGACCGTGGAGATCGCCACCGACGAGAGCGAGGGCGCCGCAGGGGCCCGGCTCCGGCTGACCATCCCGGGTGACGGCCCCGAGTCCGACGGCCCCGAGTCCGACGGCCGGGAGTCCGAGGGCCGGGAGGCGGTCCCGGCCGCGCTGCCCGACGCGTTCGCCACCGGCGGACGGCTCGCGGACGGCACCCCGGTACGGGTCCGCCGCCAGGTGCCCGTCCTGACCGAGCTGCCCGCGCGCCCCGTGCGCGAGCGCGTCCCGTTCCTGCCCGCCGGGGCGGTGGTGCTCACCGACGCCCCCGAACCGCTCGCCGCCGCCGCGCCGCCGGACGCGGACCTCACGGTCCTGTCCACGGCGCCGCTCGCGGCCCCGCGCCCCGGCTGGCACCACCTGTCCGAGGTCACCGAGGAGTCGGTCCGCCGGGCCCTGGCGGGCGCGGGCCCCGGGGTCACCCACCTCAGGGTGGTGGGTGACCTCGGCCGGGCGGCCACGGACGGCCCCTCGCCCGCTCTCACCGCCCTGCACGACGCCGCCTATCTGACCCTCCAGCACCTCTACGACGATCTCGGCGACCCCGGCTCCTCGGCCGTGGCGCTGCTGCTGGGCGCCGCGCCGGGCGGCATCCCGCATCCGTACACCGGGCTCTTCACCGGGCTGTGGAAGACCGCGGCCCTGGAACGCGACGCCTGCCTCGCCTTCACACTGTGCACCTCGGCCACCGACCTCACCGAGGCGATGGCCCGCGCCGAGGAGGAGAGCGCGGCCGAGCGGGTCTTCCCCGCGGTGTTCGACCTCGACGGCGTACGGAAGGCGTATCTGCTCTCCGACGAGCCGAACGACCTGGGAGCGGGGGCACCGGCCGTCCTCGGCCCGGACTCCGTCGTGGTGGTCGCCGGAGGCGCCCGGGGCATCACCGCCGAGGTGGTCAAGGCGGTGGCCGAGCACTTCCGGCCCCGGATCTACGTCCTGGGCAGCAACTCCCTGGACGACTACCCGCCGGAGACGTACCAGGGCACCGACGAGGAGTTCGCCGCCCGCCGCGCCGGCTACATCAAGACGGAGATCGCCCGGCGCGACGGCCGCACCGTGGCCGACATCAACCGCGCCTTCGACCGCATGGTCAACGCCCGCTGGGCGAAGCGCAACCTGGACGAGATGGCCGCCCACAGCGGCGCCGGCCGGGTCACCTACCTCGCCTGCGACATGCGCGACGGCGCGGCGGTGGACCGGGCGATCGGGCGGGTCCTGGACGAGCGTGGGCGGATCGACCTGGTGGTCAACGCCGCCGGGCTGCAGCGCTCCGGGCTGATCAAGGACAAGAGCTTCGCCGAGTTCACCTCCATCCGCGATCTGAAGCTGGACTCCTACCTCCACCTCAAGCGCGCCCTGCGCACCGCACCGCCCCGGCTGTGGTGCAACTTCGGTTCGCTGCTGGGCTACTTCGGGCAGCTGGGGGAGGCCGACTACGCCGCGGCCAACGACTTCCTGGCCGCCGCCGCGACCCACACCCGCGCGACCGATTCGCCGACGGACGAGTTCACCATCGGCTGGACGCTGTGGGAAGGCGTCGGCATGGGCGCCAACGAGCTGACCAAGGCGTACTACGAGCGCGCCGGCTCGTACAGCAACATGGCCATCGCCGAGGGCATCCACCACTTCGTCCAGGAGCTCCACGCCCCCGTGCGGCGCCCCTCCGTCGTCCACCTCGGCGACGCCGAGCGCGCCACGGTGGAGCGCTTCTACCCCGGCTATCTGGACCACCCCGGCCATCTGGACCACCCCGGCTCTCCGGGCACCCCGGGCGAGGCGGAGCGGCCCGGGTTCTTCCTGCGCCGGCTGGTGGAGTCCGATGAGCGGTCCGTGGTCTACGAGTGCCCCTTCGACCTGGACACCGACGGCTATCTCGAACACCACACGGTGCGCGGCGAGGCCACCCTGCCCGGCACCTTCGTCACCGAACTGGCCGCCGAGGCCGCCCGGGCCCTGGTCCCCGGCAAGCGGGTGATCGCCTTCGAGGATCTGCGCTTCGAGCACTTCCTGCGGGTCTACCGCGACATCCCGGCCGGCCCCAGGCGCATCCGCGCCGAACTGGTGGACAGCCCCGGGGAGGTGACCGTCGTCCAGGTGCGGATCACCGAGGACGTGGTCGCGCCCAGCGGGGTGGTCCTGGTCAAGGACCGGGTGCACTTCCTGGCCCGGGTGCTGCTCGACACCGAGGCGCCCACCGCGCCGCGCTGGGAGGAGTGGCCGACGGGGGAGGAGACTCCGGTCCCCGACCCGTACCACCAGCCCGGCTCCCCGGTGCGGCTGACCGGCCCCTTCGTCTCCACCACCGACACCCGGATCCACCCCCGGGGCAAGCGCGCCCGCTACGCGCCCGGCATCACGGCCGGCGATCCGGTGTGGTCCCGCTTCACCGTGCCGAGCATCCTGCTCGACGGGCTGGCCCGGGTGGGGGTGCTGGACCTGGTCGACGGGCATCTGGTGCCGGTGGCCGCGCCGCTGTCGATCCGCCGGATCGATCTATACGAGGAGATCAGCGACCACGACCTGGCCGCCTCCGGGGAGGGCATCGACCTCTTCGTCACCCCGCCCGGCTTCGATCTGACGGCCGACGCCATCAGCAACCGCTTCGTGGCGGTGCGGCCCGACGGCCGGATGCTGCTCCAGATGAAGGACATGCGGGCCACCCTCATCGGCTATGTCGACGCCGAGACCGGCGAGGCCGTTCCCCTGGAGCAGGCACCGGCGGGGGAGGACCGGACATGACGGTGACTCAGGAGAACGCGCCGGTCCAGCCGGTGACCCGGATGGTGTGGCGGCTCACCGAACTGCCCCGCCCCGCCGGGCCGCACCCCCGGCTCGCCGGGCTGCGGGTGCTGCTGATCGGTGGCGAGGAGGACATCGCCGCCGGTGTGGAGCGCGAGCTGAAGGAGCACGGCGCGCTGGTGCGCCGGGAGCCGGAAGGCCCCGGCCCCGTGGACGCCATCGTCGACCTCACCGTGGGCCGGGCGTACGACCCGGACCGGGCCGCCTCCGCCGGGGCCTGGCGGCGGGCGCTGACCGAGACCGTGACCGCGCTGCGCGGGGTCTACGACGACTGGGCGGCCGAGACCGCCGCGGACCGGCTGTGCTATCTCGCCGTCAGCTACCTCGGCGGCGGGATGGGCCAGCATCCGCGGGACGGACTGGAGCAGCCGCTCGGCGGCATCTGGGCGGGGCTCGCCAAGACCCTGCACCGGGAGTTCCCCAATGTGGCCGCCCGCGTCGTCGACATCGACCTGGCCGCCTCCGCCGAACTCCCCGGCATCGTCGCCGCCGAGCTCGGCCGCACCGGTGAGATCGAGGTCGGCTACCGCGACGGCCGCCGGTACACCCTCACCCCCGAGGACCGGCCGGTGGCCGCGCCCGCCCTCACCCTCGGCCCCGAGGACACCGTGCTGATCTCCGGCGGCGGCCGGGGCATCGGCTGGGAGCTGGCCCGGTCGCTGGCCGCCCGGCACGGCCTACGGGTCGTGGTGACCGGCAGGGAGCCGTTCCCGAGCGGGGACGAGCCCTGGTTCGGCGTGGACGAGGCCGGGTGGAAGGCGTACGAGAAGCAGGTCTGGGCGGGCCGTACCAAGGGCGAGTCGCCCGCCGTGGTCCGCGGCCGGCTGGCCCGCACCCGCCGGCTGTGGGAGCTCGCCACCCATGTGACCTCCGCCCGGCGGGAGGGGCTGCGCATCGAGTACGCGCGCTGCGACTTCACCGACCGCGCCCAGGTGCGCGAGCTCATCCGGCACGAGGACGCGCTGGAGGGCGGCCGGCTCGCCGGGGTGGTGCACAACGCCGGGGTGGACACCTCCGCCCGGCTGCCGAAGAAGACCGACGAGGAGATCCTGCGCACCGTAGAGGTCAAGATCGAGGGCTTCCTCAACGTCTTCGAGGAGGTGCGGAGGCGCGACCTGAAGTTCTTCTGCAGCGTCGGCTCCCTCACCGGGCGGCTCGGCGGCATGGTCGGCCAGCTCGAATACGCGGCGGCCAACGACGGTCTCGCGCGGCTCGGCCAATGGGCCGCCCGCCGGGCCGCGTTCCCCGTGATGACCCTCGCCTGGCCCACCTGGGACCGCATCGGGCTGATCGCCAACTTCGCCGCCACGCTGCGCTACATGGCCGCGATCGACGTGGCGGACGGTCTTGAGCGCTGGCGGGCCGAACTGCTGGCGGGATCCGAGGGCGAGGTCACCTTCGTCGGGCCGCTGGGCAAGGCCATCGACCCGGGGCAGGCCATCGGCTATCCGGTGGTGCCCGCGCTGCCCGGCTTCGCCGCCGCCTATCCGAAGGTCTTCCACCTCGGCGAGGTGACCTCCTATGAGCCGCACGCCCAGCTGACGGCACGCGTCGTCTTCGACCCCGGACACACCCCCGCGCTCGGTGACTTCCGTATCGACGGCACCCCCGCGCTGCCGCCCTCCCTGCTGCTGGAGAACGCCCTGCGGGCCGCCGAATGGATCGTCCCGGAGGACTTCCCGGCGCTGCGGGCCGGTGCGCTGGAGGAGATCGTGGTGCCGCTGGCGCTGCTGCGCCTCGACGGCCCCGCGATCCGGCTGGTCCGCGAGATCCGCGGCTTCCACGAGGGGCACGACTGGATCGTGGAGGTCCGCTACCGCCACGAGGGCGGTGGGGACGGCCCGGAGGCGAGCCTGCGCATCGTCCACGAGACCGGCGCGACACGGCCGCCCGCCCCGCCGCGCCCCGATGTCCGGCAGACCACCACCCTCCGCTCCGGGCCACCCTTCCTGCACTGGCGCGGTGCCGTGGTGCCGCTCTCCGCATGGGCGGCGGGGCCGGAAGGCCGCATGGTGGCCGAGGTCCCGCGCTGTCTGCCGGTCGACCTGTGGGCGACGCCGTACGTGCCCGGGACGGCCCTTCCCATCGCCGCGCTGGAGAACGTGGTGCGGCGGTGCACCACTCAGGGCGACGGCCTCTCGGTCACCGCCGACCCCCTGATCCTCGGCCGGATCGCACCGCACTCCGCCGAGCGCGGACCCACCCGTGTCGAGGGCGATCCCTCGCTCGGCGTCTGGCGGATCACCGACGCAGACTCCGGGGACCCCGTGGCGACCGTCTCGGGACTCTCCGGCCCGCTGGGAAACACGACGGAATAGAAAGGCAGTTCATGTCCACTCCCGAGCAGAACAAGGCCGTCCTCGAGCGCTACTACGAGGAGTGCCTCAACAAGGGCAATCTGGACGTCATCTACGAGGGCGCCACCGAGGACCACATCAGCCACGGCACCGCCGCCAACGGCAAGGAGGGCGTGGAGCACCTGAAGGAGTGGGTGCGGCTGCAGCGCGCCTCCTTCCCCGACCTCCACGTCACCGTGGACGACTGGATCCTGGAGGGGAACAAGGTCGTCAGCCGCTTCACCGCGCGCGGCACCCACACCGGCGACGACTACGCGGGCCTCATCCCGGCGCAGGGCCGCAAGCTGGAGATCCCCGGCATCGTCATCGACGAGTTCAACGACGAGGGCAAGATCGTGGAGAGCTGGTTCTCCATGGACTCCTACGACCTCGCCACCCAGCTCGGGGCGTTCGACGCGCCCCCCGCGTGACCGCCCATGAGCCGGCCCCGGGCTCCGGGGCCGGCATCCCGGTCCTCATCACCGGCTGCTCCTCCGGAATCGGCCGCGCGTGCGCGCTGCGGCTGCACCGGGCCGGGCACACCGTGTACGCCACCGCGCGGCGGCCCGAGACGCTGGCGGAGCTCACGGCGCTCGGCATCCGCACCATGGCGCTCGACGTCACCGACGAGGAGTCCATGGCCACCGCCGTCGCCAAGGTCGAGGCGGAGCACGGCGCGGTCGGGGCGCTGGTCAACAGCGCGGGATACGCCATGTCGGGCTGTATCGAGGAGGCCTCCCTGGCCGAGGCGCGCGAGCAGTTCGAGACCAATGTGTACGGCCTGGTCCGGCTCAGCCAGCTGGTGCTGCCCGCGATGCGCGCCCACGGCGGCGGCACCATCGTCAACATCTCCTCCATCTTCGGCCGTTACGCCGTCCCCGGCTCGGGCTTCTACAACGCCACCAAGCACGCAGTGGAGGCGCTCAGCGACTCCCTGCGGAACGAGGTGGCCGACTTCGGGGTGCGGGTCGTCCTCGTCGAGCCGGGCCCGGTGCGCACCACCCGCTTCGGCGCCACCTACGTGGCCAATCTGCGGCCGGTGAGCCGGACGTACGAGGCCTTCCGCCGGGAGAGCGCCGAGTACTTCGAGGCGATCTACACCGGCAGCCGCCGGACCCTGGCGGGCACCTTCGCGATCCAGGCGGACGATGTGGCCCGCCGGGTGGCGAAGGTGGTGGCCAAGGGCGCCCGCGGCTCCCGGCCGCGCGCCCGCTACCCCGTCGGACTCCTCGCGCACAGCACCATCGCCCTGCGGCGCCTCACCTCCGACGTCCTTTTCGACCATCTCTTCGTGCGCCGCCTGTTTCCGGTGCCCCGCGGGCCGCGGCCGCGAAAGCAAGGAGACCACCGATGACCACAGCGACCTCCGCGCCGCGCACCGCACCCGGCCCCAAGGGCGCCCCGCTGCTGGGCAGTCTGGGCCCCTGGAAGCGGAACACCGCCGAATTCCTGCTCGGTCTGCAGCGCGACCACGGCGAGATCGTCCGGATGCGGCTCGGCCCCTTCCTGGTGCACCAGGTGACCGAGCCCGAGGCGGTGCGCCGGGTGCTGGTGGAGAACAACGGCAACTACGTCCGCGGCCCGCTCTACGAGCAGTTCGGCGTCGTCATGGGCAAGGGACTGCTCACCACCGACGGCGAGTTCTGGCGCGCCCACCGGCGGGCGGTGCAGCCGGTCTTCCTCAAGAACGCCATCACCGACATCATCCCCAACATCATCCGGGCCACCGAGGAGATGCTGGAGACCTGGGAGCGCAAGGCCGCCGCCGGTGAGCCGGTCGACCTGATGACCGACATGCTGCGGCTGACCCTCGTCACCCTCTCCCGCTCGCTGTTCGCCTACGACATCAAGCCGGACTCGGCCCTGCTGAAGACGATCGTGGACGATGTGGTGGAGGTGATGTTCCGCCGTGGCACCGCCACCGAGATGCTGCCCTCCTGGGTGCCGACGGACCGTCAGCGCAAGATCCTCAGGATCCACCGGGTCTTCGACCGCATCGTGGCCGATGTGCGCCGGAGTTACGCCGAGACGGGGGAGGGGCCGCTGATCGCGCTGATGGAGCGGGCCACCGACCCGGCCACCGGTGAGCCCTGGACCGATCAGCAGATCAAGGACGAGTTGCTCACGGTCTATCTGGCCGGCCACGAGACCACGGCCGTCTCCCTGTGCTGGACGCTGCTGTCGGTCGCCGCTCACCCCGGCGTCCAGGAGGAGCTGGACGCCGAGATCGCCACGGTGCTCGGCGGCGGGCTGCCGGACGCGGAGAGCGCCGAGGCGCTGACGTACACCAAGATGGTCGTCGACGAGAGCCTGCGGATGCACCCGCCCATCTGGATCTTCCCCCGGGCGGCGGTCGAGGCGGACACCCTCGGCGGCTACGACATCGAGCCGGGCTCCTCGGTCCTGCTGTCCCCGCTGGTCTCCCACCACAACCCGCGCCACTGGGAGAACCCGCTGGCCTTCGACCCGTACCGGTTCACCCCGCAGGCCATCAAGGAGCGGCCGCGGATGGCGTATCTCCCGTTCGGCTCGGGGCCCCGGCAGTGCGTCGGCAACTTCATGGCGCTGCTGGAGCTGCGCATCATCGTGGCCATGGTGAACCAGCGCTTCCGGATCAGCCGGATCCCGGGGACCGAACTGCGGTACGGCTCACCGGTGATCTCGCTGCGGCCGCTCGAGGACGTGATGGTG
>NZ_JAAAYH010000331.1:0-10128 GCF_018035285.1 Streptomyces sp. MK37H
CCGCGCACCGCCTGACCACCCGGCCCGGTGCGATGCCGCCCCTGCGGAGGCGGGGCCGAAGCGGCCACGAACCCGCGGACACGGACCGGGCGGCTGACCGGGCTGGGCGCGGTCCGGCCCGCCACCGGCCGGGACCGTCCGAGCCGACCGGGCTGCCCTTACGGGTATCATGGTCAACACGGCGGACGAGCCGGCCGGGCGGTCGCGTCGGGGTCCTTCGGGCCCCGCCGAGGAACGTCCGGGCTCCACACGGCAAGGTGGTGGGTAACGCCCACCCGGGGTGACCCGCGGGACAGTGCCACAGAAAACAGACCGCCGGACGCCGCGAGGCGACCGGTAAGGGTGAAACGGTGGTGTAAGAGACCACCAGCGTCCGAGGTGACTCGGACGGCTCGGTAAACCCCACCTGGAGCAAGGTCAAGAGGAGCCGCCGCACGGCGGCTCTGCGCGGACGACCGAGGGCTGCCCGCCCGAGTCCGCGGGTAGACCGCACGAGACCGGCGGCAACGCCGGTCCTAGATGGATGGCCGCCTCCCCGAGGGCCGCAAGGCCCCCGGGAGACAGAACCCGGCGTACAGGCCGACTCGTCCGCCGCTACGCGCCTGGCCTGGGCCTATGCCCTGTTCAGGGCGCTCGGCCAGGCCGCCGCGCTTCCCTCCTCCACCTGGTCCACCAGCCGGAGCTTGGTCTCGTCCTCGCTGCCGGGCACGGCGGTCATGATGACGATCTTGAGCTCGGAGTCGCCGTCGGTCAGGACGTCGCAGTCCACCGTGACCGGGCCCACCGACGGGTGGTCGATCGTCTTGTGGTCCTCGCGGTGCGCGGCCACCCCTCCGGCCGCCCATAGCTCGGCGAACCTCTTGTTACCCGCGTTCAGTTCACGGATCAGCGTGGCCAGGCGGCTGTCCTGGGGGAAGCGGCCGGTGGCGCGGCGCAGGTCGGAGACGACGGCGGCGTCGGTGGCGTCGCGGTCCGCCTCGGTCACCGGCCACAGCGCGAGGTGGGCGGGGCCGGCGTCCACCGGGAACCTGTCGCGGGCGAAGTTGCGCAGCCGCGGCGGCGAGGCGGCGGGATCGCCCAGCAGGGCGGCCCACCCATGGTTCCACCACACCAGTTGCCAGTCCGCCGCGAACACGGCGACCGCCACGTCCCCGAGGCGGACGAGCACCCGCCGAATGCCGGGTGGGAGATGGTCGGAGATGGCACCGTCCACCGGCGGAGCGAGCTGGGCCAGCCGGTACAGGTGGTCCCGCTCGGTGGTGGACAGCCGCAGGGCGCGCGCCAGGGACGCGACCACCGACGCCGAGGGTGTCGTGGCCCGCCCCTGTTCCAGGCGCACGATGTAGTCGACCGATACCCCGGCCAGGTCGGCCAGCTCTTCGCGTCGCAGCCCGGCCGCCCGGCGCCCGCGGGCCACCGGCAGCCCGGCGGCCGACGGGGGCAGCCGGTCCCGCCACGTGCGGATCATGGCGCCCAGTCCGGTTCCGGGTGTCGTCGGCATGATCCCCATCCTCCCGCGTCCCCGGCCGTGCGGGTGGGCGCGAGGGTGGTAGTGGTCTTCCTACCGTCGAAGTGTCCCTGGTCCGCCTCCGTCGTCGGGATCAGGATCGAACGCATGACGATCACCTTTATCACCGGAGCCAACAAGGGGCTCGGCCGCGAGACCGCCCGCCGCCTGATCGAGTGCGGCCACACCGTGCTCGTCGGAGCCCGCGACCGTGAGCAGGGCGAGGAGGCCGCCGCCGCGCTCGGCGCACGCTACGTCCCCATCGATGTGACCGACGACGCGTCCGTGGCCGACGCGGCCGAGAACGTCGCCGAACACGAGGGCAGGATCGACGTCCTGATCAACAACGCTGG
Source organism: Streptomyces sp. MK37H (assembly GCF_018035285.1). Classification (NCBI taxonomy): domain Bacteria; kingdom Bacillati; phylum Actinomycetota; class Actinomycetes; order Kitasatosporales; family Streptomycetaceae; genus Streptomyces; species Streptomyces sp. MK37H. The sequence goes on from NZ_JAAAYH010000331.1 coordinate 1,861, forward strand.
TGTGCACGGCCCCGTCGGCGATCCCAGCGACCTCACCGCCGCCGACGCCCTCGCCGTCCTCGACGTCAACGTCGTCGGCGTCGTCCGCACCACCACCGCGTTCTTGCCGCTGCTGCGCCGCTCGGACGACCCTGTGATCCTCAACGTCAGCAGCGGTATGGGTTCCCTCGCCCTCACTCACGACCCCGACCGGCCCGAGTCGCACGTCGTCGCGCCGCTGTACACCTCCTCGAAGGCGGCGCTGACGATGTTGACCACGCAGTTCGCCAAGGGGCTCAAGGGCATCCGCGTCAACGCCGCCGACCCCGGCTACACCGCGACCGACCTCAACGGTCACAGCGGCCCCCAGACCGTCACCGAGGGCACGGACGCGATCGTCGCCCTCGCCACCGAGGGGCCGGGCGCCGGCACCGGACGCTTCGTCTCCCGGCATGGCGAGATCGCCTGGTCCTGAGACGGGCGGACCAGCAAGGTCGACGGGTGGGGATCCGTGACGCGACGTACAAGTGCGCCTGGTATGGGCGCACGCTCGTCGTGATCGACCGCTGGTTACCACGCCATGCACATCACCGCGGTGTGGGCCATGCTGATCGCGCTCAGCGGGGCGGCCCTGTCGGTGTTCGCCCTGCGTCGTCCCGCGCGGGCCGTAGTCCCCTCTTGGGAAGGCGGTGCCGCTCCGGCTCATGATGCTGATGCGCGGCGTGAGGTGTTTCACGGAGGGGCGTGATGTGTCGGGGGGCTGGGTAAGCGCGCCGCGATCATCGCTTGAGACGCCGAGGCAATCGGTACACATAGGGCGAAAAGCATTGCTGGAAAGGAGGCGACATGTCGTCGAAGCGACGTCGTAAGAAGAAGGCTCGTCGTAAGAACGGAGCCAATCACGGTAGCCGTCCCCAGTCCTGACCTGGGGCTTCCGCCGAGTTACGACGACGGGCTCCCCGAGCGCGTGGCGCCACCGCGCCCGGGCACGGGGAGTCCCGTCAGCCGAGCTACGAGGGGTTCGAGGTGTCCGGGCGGCCTCCGGCGCGTTCCCACTGGGCCTCGTCCCACTCGACGTATTCGATCTGGGCGCCACCGGGCAGCTTGGCGGTCAGGTTTCTGCCGGTGGGGACCGCCTGCGGGCCGCGTACGATCTCTGCGCCGGTCCGGGTGAGACGTACCTGGCATTCGTCCAGGTCGTCCACGATCAGCGTGGCCGACGTCGCCCTGTACGGCTCCAGTGTCCGCTCGTCTCCCGCCACCACCAGAACCCGGCCGACGGTGGCCAGCTCCAGGCCGTTCGGCATGGTGAAGCGGGTGGTGATCGGTTCACCGGTGAGGGCGGTGAGCGGTGCCAGCGCCGCGTCCAGGTCGGTGGCGTAGACGCGCGCGTAGGTGCGGAAGATACGCATGCTTACCAGCAAGGTGTGACCAGCCGCGGCTATTCCGCTAGGGGTGGCGGCTCTCGCAGAGGGCCGTTTGGACGGCGGCTTCCATGTCGGCGTCCTGGGCGTCCGTGCCGCCCGGGTCGAGGTTCACCATGACCGTCGCCTGCCTGCCGTCGGTCGTGGCGCCGCCCACCGTTCCGTATCCGGGGATGTCGCCGCCGTGGCCCCAGTAGAGGCCGCCGCAGGGCAGCGGCCTGCTCTCCAGGCCGAGGCCGTACGCCCGGCCGTCGGGGTTGCCGGTCGGGCGGGTCGTCATCATCTGCCGCTGTTGGGCCGGGCGCAGCAGCTTGCCGCGTACGAGCGCGTCCAGGAAGCGGTTGAGGTCGGTGCCGCTGGAGATCATGCCGCCGCCCGCGCCCGCGACCGAGGGGTTGATGGCGGTGATGTCCCTGAGCGGCGTGTTCTCGCCCGGCCGTACGTAGCCGCGCGGGTGCGGGCCGGGGATCGTCGGGTCGTCACCCGGTACGTACGTCTCCTGCAGCCCGAGTGGCGCGATGATGCGCCGGCGGATCTCCTCGCCGTACGTGTGGCCGGTGACCCTTTCGATGAGCAGACCGGCCAGCAGGTAGTTGGTGTTGGAGTAGCGCCAGTCGGTGCCGGGTGTGAAGGTCGGCGGGTGGGCGAGTGCGATGTTCACGAGGTCGCGGGGGTCGTGGTGGGCGAGGGGGTCCTTGAGGACCTCCTGCGGGGTGAGGTAGTCGAGGATGTCGGGCACGCCGCTGGTGTGCTGGAGCAGCTGGCGGACGGTGATGATCCGCCCGTCGTTCCCGTGTCCTCGGATGACACCGGGCAGATAGCGCTCCACCGGCGCGTCGAGGGCGACGCGATGCTCTCCGACCAGCTGGAGCACGACCGTCGCCACGAATGGCTTGGTCATGCTGCCGATCCGGAACCTGCTGTCGCGGTGCATTGGCGCGTGGCTCTTCACGTTCGCGACGCCGCTGGTCAGGACCGTGCTGCCGCGCCGGTTCCGCGTCTCTACGAGCGCTCCGGGCGCGCCGTCGACCGTGGTCAGCCGGTGCAGGATTTCGCGCAGGCGGAGATCGTGGTCCGCCGCGGTGGTCGTGGCGGCGGTATTCTGCCGCGGCGCGTCGTGATGCGTCGGTGCCGCCGCCGAGACACCCTGCGGGGCCACTGCCGCGACACCCCTCGGTGCCGCCGCCGCTAACCCCGCCACCACCGCCAGTGTGAGTCCGCCACTCAGCACCCGCCTGCGCTTGACGACGTTCATGTGCTCCCCCTCGAAGCTCCATCGCGACCGAATGGTCACGTTAGAGACCGCCGAGCCTGGGATCGATCCGGCCAGCCACCCCCATCGCCCTGGGGACAACCCCACCGCCCCGCCCGTACACGTGGGCGCCTACGGCCGGTAGAGGGCGCGGGCGTGCGCCGGGTCGGCGGGGCCGTCCTGGCCGAGGTGGAAGAAGTGGTTCACCTGCCATGCCTGTGTGCCGCGGGCCTGCCGGTTGGTGGTGGTCACCCACGGCGGGTAGACCCGGAACCCCCGCTTCCCGCCCCTGTCGTTACGGGAGACGACGCCGCGCTCGCACAGCACCGCGCACGGGAACACGAACTGCCCGAAGCCGTGGTCGTCCCGGCTGCTGATGATGAAGAGGTCCACCCCGTCGTCGGCGTCGAAGGGCCGGATGGGCCCGTCCTCGGACCGCTGCCACACGGTGACGAACTGCCCCACCTTCGTCGGGGCGGTTTTGGCCACGCGGAACCGGACCGAACGGCCGTCGAGCGTGAACCGACACGCCGCGTATTCGGCGCTCTCCGGCTCGGGCACCGGCGGCGAACAGGCAAAACCGCTCGGGTCGTACACCAATGCCTTCGCCGCCAGCAGGTCACCATGGAGCCCCGCCCATGGTTGATTTGTCACCATGCGGTCATTCTGTCATCGGAGCAGTTCGAGCAGCGCGTCGGTGAACTCCTCGGTGGTGGCCGTACCGCCCAGGTCCGGGGTGCGGACGGGAGTCTTCGCCAGGACGGTCGCGATGGCGTCGGTGACGCGGGTGGCCGCCTCGGGGTGGCCGAGGTGGTCGAGCATCATGGCGGCGGACCAGATCGCGCCGAGCGGGTTGGCGATACCGCGTCCGGCGATGTCGGGGGCGGAGCCGTGGACGGGCTCGAACATGGACGGGAAGTCGCGCTCGGGGTTGAGGTTGGCCGCGGGGGCGATGCCGATGCTGCCCGCGACCGCGGCGGCGAGGTCGCTGAGGATGTCGCCGAAGAGGTTGGAGGCCACCACGACGTCGAATCGCCGCGGGTCGAGGACGAACTTGGCGGCGAGGGCGTCGATGTGCTCCTGGTCCCAGGCCACCTCCGGGTGCGCGGCGGCGCGTTCGGCCACCAGCTCGTCCCAGAAGGGCATGGTGTGGATGATGCCGTTGGACTTGGTGGCCGAGGTGAGCCGACCGCCGCGCCGCTCGGCGAGGACGAAGGCGTAGTCGAGGACGCGGGTGACGCCCTTGCGGGTGAACACCGCTTCCTGGACGGCCATTTCCTCCGGGAGCCCCCGTCCGAGGCGGCCACCGATCTCGCCGTACTCGCCCTCGACGTTCTCCCGGACGACGACGAGGTCGACATCGCCGGGGCCCGCGTCGCGCAGCGGGCTGGGCACACCCTCGAAGACCCGGATGGGGCGCAGATTGACGTACTGCTGGAAGCCCCGGCGGATGGGGATCAGCAGCCCCCACAGCGAGACATGGTCGGGGACGCCGGGGTAGCCGACCGCGCCGAGCAGGATCGCGTCATGGCCGCGCAACTGGTCAAGACCGTCGTCGGGCATCATCGCGCCGAGGCTGACATGGCGCTCGCACGACCAGTCGAACGTCTCGTACGTGAAGCCGAGGCCGTGCCGGGCGGCGACGGAGTCCAGCACGCGGCGGGCGGCCGGGATGACCTCGTTGCCGATGCCGTCGCCGGGGATCAGGGCGATGCGGTGGGTGGTGGTCGTGCGGCGGTTCGTCATGGAGGGGATTGCAGCAGGGGAGCGACTTCCGCGTCCAAGACGCGGATCGCATGGGTCTTATAGGCCCGCCCTATGAGATTCCATGGCGGTGCTGACGAACGCCTCCGCCGCCGGTGTCAGCGGCGCCCGCCTGCTGACCAGGGCGATATGCAGACTGGTGCTCGGCTCCAGGTCCAGGACCAGGGCCCCCGCCCGCTCCGCGAGGCCGCGCCAGGCGTCGGCCACCACCGCCAGGCCCACGCCCCGCAGCACCAGCGGCAGGATCGACACCCGGTGCTCGGTCTCGACCACGACGGTGAGCGCCACGCCCTCGGCCACCAGGTCGTCGACGTAGCGGCGCATCCCCGTCCCCTTCTGGCCCACGATCAGCCGGTGTCCGGACAGCTGCTCATGGCGCACCGGCGCCCCGGGGCGGAACGGCCCGTCCGGGGGTGTCAGCAGCACGAAGGGCTGCTCGACCAGCGGATAGGTGCGCACATCGCCCTGCGGTACGGGGTCCGGGGAGGCCAGCAGCCCCAGCTCGCACACGCCGGTGCGCACCATCTCCGTCACATCGCGCGGGGTGAACGCGGCCTGCACGCGTACGGACACCGCGGGATGGGCCCGGGCGAAGCGGTCGATCAGGCCCGTCAGCGGCTCGACGGCCTGGGAGGGCGGGGCCGCGATGTCCACCTGGCCGCCGCGCAGCCCGTGCACCGACTCCACACTGGCCCGTGCGAGCTGGAGACTGCGCACCGCCTCCCGCGCCGGTCCGATCAGCGCCGTGCCCGCGTCGGTGAGGACCGCCCGGCGGCCGATGCGGTGGAAGAGGTCGCTGCCCAGGTCGCGCTCCAGGGCGCGGATGGCCTGGGACAGGGACGGCTGGGACAGATACAGCGCGGAGGCGGCCCGGTTGAACCCGCCGTGGTCCACCACGGCCAGGAAGTACTCCAGCTGCCGCACATCCACCGCGCCGCCTCCCCGCGCCTCGCCACTCCCGCCACCTTCGGCACCTTCAGCACCATCGGCGCCCTCACCCGTCCATAGGTGTTGCTTATAAGGATTGTCGTCAACGGGTCTTGGACGCGCACCGCGGGCGGCTGCTGGGATCGGGTCATGAGCGAGCAGCCGCTGGGCGACTTCGACCGCCGCACCGTCCACGTCGAGGGTGTGGGAATCAACGTACGCACCGCCGGGGACGGGCCGCCGGTCCTCCTCCTGCACGGCTATCCGCAGACCCATCTGATCTGGCACCACATCGCCCCGGCGCTCGCCGCCACCCACCGCGTGGTCCTGACCGATCTGCGCGGCTACGGCGACAGCGACAAGCCCGTGTCCGACGCCGAGCACACCCCGTACTCCAAGCGGGCCATGGCGCGCGACCAGCTGCTGGTGATGCGGGAGCTGGGCTTCGACCGGTTCGCGGTGGCCGGCCACGACCGGGGCGGCCGGGTCGCCCACCGGATGGCCCTCGACCATCCGCGCGCGGTCGCCGCGCTCGCGGTCCTGGACATCGTGCCCACGCGGTACGTCTTCCAGCACGCCAACAAGGACTTCGGTCTTGGCTACTTCCACTGGTTCTTCCTGGCTGCGGACCACGGCATCCCGGAGCACCTCATCGGCCAGGACCCCGCGTTCTGGATCCGCACCCGGATGGGGGCGCGCCACCGGGGCGGAACCCCGTTCGACGAGGCGGCCCAGGCCGAGTACATCCGCTGCTTCTCGGATCCCGCGGCCATCCACGCCAGCTGCGAGGACTACCGCGCCGCCGCCTCCATCGACCTGGTCCACGACGACGCGGACGCCGCCGCGGGCCGCCGGGTCACCGCACCGCTGCTGGCCCTGTGGGGCGCGCACGGTTTCGTCGGCCGCCACTACGACGTACCGGAGGTCTGGCGCGGTTACGCCGACGATGTGCGCGGGCAGGCGCTGCCGTGCGACCACTACCTTCCCGAGGAGGCGCCGGAGGAGACGCTGCGCCATCTGCGGGCGTTCCTCGGGAACCAGCGGAGTGTCTGACCGGGGATCACGGCGCCGCCCGGAGGTTCTGCTCCGGTGCGGCCGTCTCCTCGGCCGGGTCGGCCGCCCCGTCGGTCAACTCCCGTACGCTGCGGGAGCGGTGGGTCTCGTCGAACAGGGCGAGCAGATCCAGTGCGCGCAGGACGCTCCGTACGCCCTCGCCGCCCTCTCCGGCCGCCGTCCCCATCGCCGTCCTCCTCGCCGTACACCGCATAAGCCGCCTATCGGTGCGGCGGTACCACGGGCGGGGCAGGAGGCGGGAGTCGGCTACGGCGGTATGACGGTGACCAGGTCGGCGGGCATCCGGCTCCGGAGATCATTCCACTCGCCCTCGCTGATATGGCGCTGCAGGGCCTCCAGGACGGTGTGGACCAGATGTTCGGTGTCGCCCTGGATCGAGTAGGGGAAGTCGTGCCGGATCCGCTGGAAGAACTCCTCGCTGTGCATCTTCACGGGTGTCTCCGAGGGTCTCCACCCCTCGTAGTAGATGCCGCGCACCAGCATCGGGAGCTGTGCGCCGAACTGGACGGCCTCGTCCACCGTCAGCCGGTCCCGCAGCTGGTGCAGCACCGCGCGCAGGGCGGCGTAGGACTGTTTACGGCGCTCCTTGGGCCAGCCGTACGCGTCCTCGATCTCCTTGAGGAGGCGGTTGGTCTTGTCGACGGTCGTGTCGAACGCGGGAAAGCCTGTCGCAACCATCGTGTTCGTCCTTTCGATGCCTCAGAAGCCTCCTGGGGCGCTGGGGTGGCGGATGGGTGTCGGATCGCCGCTCGGGCGGGTGAGGCCGGCGGTGGTGTGGCCGAGGTGGTCATGGACGTGGACTGGTCTCCAGGGGCAGACAGCGGCGGCCCTGGCCCTCCCGGACACCGGCCGCCGCCCGGGCCTCGGCCTCGGCGCCGGTGAGCACGAAGCCCCGGTCCTCCAGGGCCAGGGCGCTGGAGAGCCAGTCGGTGCAGGGCTTGGTCCCGATGAAGACGAACAGCGAGCAGGCGTTCAGGACGCGGCGCTCCCCGGTGCGGCGGTGCTCCACCACGACCGCCCGCAGGGCGTCATCGCCGCGCGCCTCGCGGACCTCGGTGTCCAGCGCCACGCTCACCCGCGGATGGCGCTCGATCTGGTCCACCAGATGGCGGGACATCCGGGAGCCCGGATACGAGCCCGTGATCAGCAGGTGCACCCGGGGCACCCGCTCGTCCGGGGTGCCGTGGTGCTCGATGATCGCGATGGTGCCGCTGAGGACGACGAGGAAGTCCGTGCCCCGGTCGCCCTCGCGGAAGACCGCCTCACTGGCCGCCACCGACCGGCGGGTGCCGTGCCCGGAGAGGAACGCGATCCGCTGATCCGTCAGCTGATCCGTCAGCCGCGGAAACGCGCCGTACGGATCCGGGGTCTCGTCCGGTGCCGCTCCCTCCGGTGCGGTGTCCGGGGAACGGTCCTCGCCCGACATCAGGCCATGGCCTCGTGGGCGTAGCACCACCGCCAGGTCTCGCCCGGTTCCATGGGCTCGACGATGGGGTGTTCCTCGGCGTACGCGTGGGCACGGGCGTGCTTGAGCGGCGAGGAGTCGCAGCACCCCACATGTCCGCAGGTCAGGCAGAGACGCAGATGGACCCAGGGGGACCCCAGGCGCAGGCACTCCTCGCACCCCTCGGGGCTGCGCGGGGTGACCGGGCGCACCATCGACAGGTGCGGATCGGGCTCGATGGCCATGGCGTTCACCCTTTCTCGTTTCCAGGATGAGCAGGGACGGGACGGCCCGCACCTCGAACCGCGGGGCGGTCCGGAGGGTGCGGCCGATGGCGGGGCGGGGCGGTCCGGTGCGGCATCGCGCTCACGCGGCCTTCCCGAGTCCGGCGATCTCGGGGTGCC
>NZ_JAAAYH010000332.1:0-10079 GCF_018035285.1 Streptomyces sp. MK37H
ACAGCCGTCGCTGTCGGACCGGGTGCGGGCGACCCGCCGTCAGTTGAGGGCGACTCGCCGTCAGTTGAGGGCGATCAGCCCGATGGCCAGCCCCGCGCCGAGCAGCCCGACGGCCTGGGGCCGGGTGATCCGCTCCCGTAGGAACGTCAGCGCGAGCAGCACCGGCACCGCCGGATAGAGCGCGGACAGCACCACGGCGACGGACAGCAACTCCTGCCGGGTGGCGAGCAGATAGAGGATGGTCGCCAGGGTGCCGAGCGCGCCCGCCACCGCCGCCACGGCGGCCGCCCGGCGGGGCAGCCGCAGGGAGGCGCCGGTCGCCGGGAACAGCGCCAGGATGACGGCCACCGACACGGCCCGGCTGACCACCACCGGCCACCATCCGGCCGAGGCCGGTATCCGGGCGAGCGCGAAGAAGTGCAGCGCCAGGCCCACTCCGGCGACCAGCGCCATGACGACGGCCGGGCGCGGCCGGTCGGCCCCTTGTGCCCGCTCGGCCGGGGCGGCGACCGATGTGGCCGTCAGTGTGGTTGTCGGTATCTCCGCCGACGTGGCTCCCGGTGTGGACACCCGTGTCCCTGCCGACATGCCCGCCCGGGTCGCACCCGGTGTGCCCGCCCGTGCCGCGCCCGGTGTCTCCGCCCGGGTCGCACCCGGTGTGCCCGCCCGCGTCGCACCCGGTGTGCCCGCCCGGGTCGCACCCGGTGTCTCCGCCCGTGCCGCCGTCGGCCGTGGCTCACCGCGCGAGACCAGCCAGAGCGCGGGCAGCCCGAGCGCGATCCCGGTGAGCGCCGGGAGCGAGGGCCGGTCGCCGAGGAGGGCGATCCCGGCCAGCACCGGCAGGCCCACCGCCGTGACATCGCTGACCGGTACCACGACGCTCATCGGCCCCTGGTTCATCGACCAGTAGAGGCACGCCACGCCCATACCGGTGCCGAGCCCCGAGAGCGCGCCCCAGCCCAGGGCCGCGGGCGGGGCGTTGGCGCCCTGGGTGAGCAGCACCGGGACCAGGCTGATCACCGTGCCGCCCGCCTGGGCACAGGCCGCGACCGTCACCCCGTGCCGGTGGCGGGAGACCAGGCCGCTCAGGAAGTGGGTGGTGCCGAAGCAGAGCGCCGAGGCGACGGCCAGCAGCTCACCCATGGTCCGTACGGGCCCCGTCCTCGGCCGCCGTCCGCGCGGCCGCCCGGTCCGCGGCCCCGACCGGGCACTCCACGCCGTCCGGGGTACAGGCGGTCCGGTCGCACAGCCGGCACATCCGGTCGGCCGAGCCACTGCCCTGGTAGAGCCCGTCGAGCAGCGTGGCCAGCAGTGCGCCGAGGTCGCGGACCTCCGCCTCGCCGAGGCCGTCCAGCACCCCGGTGAGCCGGGAGGTCCGCGAGGTCAGCAGCTGACCCGCGGTCCGCCGGCCCTTGGCGGTGGGGTGGACCCCCGTCCAGTTGCCGATTCCGCGCCGCCGCTCGACCAGGGCGTCCCGCTCCAGCCCGTCGACCATCCGCACCGCCGCGGACTGGGTCAGCCCCACCCGGCGGCCGAGCTCGGTCACGCTCACCCCGGGGTCGGCGCGGAGCACGATCAGCGCGGCGGCCGCGCTCATGCTCAGACGGGACGCGGCGGCCGGGGCGCTGAGCAGATCGTCCGTGATCGCCAGCGCCGTGGCCCCCAGCAGATTCGCTACGCGTTCCCTCTCGTCATGCATGAGTCATGCATACCCGGCGGAAGCTGATTCCATGCGCCACCCGGCGGGGTGAGAGGATCGGGGCGGGACGGCCCGAGGGAGGAGGCGGGAGATGTCGGTGGAGATCACCTGGTGGGGGCATGCCACCGCGACCGTGCGGGACTCCGGTGTGCGGGTGCTGACCGACCCCCTCTTCGTACGGCGGCTGGCCCATCTGCGGCGCCGCCGGGGAGCCGTGCCACCGGCCGCCGCGGCGGTGGCGGACGTGGCACTGGTCTCGCATCTGCACGCCGACCATCTGCACCTCGGCTCGCTGGCCAAGCTGCTGCCCGGCACCCGGCTGCTGGTGCCGCGCGGGGCCGGGCGGGCGGTGCCCGGGCTGCGGCGGGTGGTCGCGGCGCGGGGGCTGCGGGTGACCGAGATGGCGCCGGGGGACGTGTGCGCGGTCGGCGAGGTACGGATCCGGGCGGTACCGGCCGCGCACGACGGGCGGCGGCTGCCGTACGGGCCGAGCCGGGTGCCCGCGCTGGGGTATGTGCTGAGCGGTGAGTCGACCACGTACTTCGCGGGCGACACCGGGCTGTTCGACCGGATGGCGGAGGCGGTGGGCGCCTGCGATGTGGCGCTGCTTCCGGTGGGCGGCTGGGGGCCGTACCTCGGCCCCGGCCATCTCGACGCGGGCCGCGCGGCACAGGCGCTGGCGCGGCTGGGGGCGCGCTGCGCGGTGCCGGTGCACTACGGGACGTACTGGCCGATCGGAATGGACACGATCCGTCCGCATGAATTCCACGCCCCGGGCGACGACTTCGTGCGCCACGCCGGGCGGCTCGCCCCCGACGCGGTGGTGCACCGGCTGGTGCACGGGGAGTGCGTGCGGCTGGAGCCCGCCAGGTGATAGGGGATCTGGCGGATCTGGCGCGGAGCGTGCCGTCCGAGTCGACGCAGCAGGCGGTGGGGTACCCCTCGCTGTACCTGCTGGTGGTGTTCGGGTCGCTGGTCCCGGTGGTGCCCACCGGGGCGGTGGTTTCCTCGGCCGCGGTGGTGGCCATCCACCAGACCGCTCCCCCGCTGTCGCTACTGGTGGTCTTCGGGGTGGCCTCGCTGGCGGCCTTCTCCGGCGATGTGATGCTGTACTGGCTCGGGCGGCGCGGGGTGCGCTCGAAGAACGGCTCGCGGTGGCTGGAGCGGATCCACGACCACGCGGCGCCGGAGCGGCTGGACCAGGCACAGGCGCGGCTGGACGAGCACGGGGTGGCGGTTCTGGTGCTCTCCCGGCTGATCCCGGCGGGGCGGATACCGGTGATGCTGGCCTGCCTGCTGGCGCGCTGGCCGCTGCGGAGGTTCGCCCGGGGCGCCGGACCCGCGGCGCTGGCCTGGGCGGTGACGTATCAGCTGATCGGGATCCTGGGCGGCTCGCTCTTCCCCGAGCCATGGGAGGGCGTGGCGGCGGCCGTGATCCTGACGGTCGTGATCAGCACGGCCCCCGCGCTGTGGCGCCGCCTGCGCCGTCGCACCGCCCGCGACGCCCAGAGCGAGGCGGCGGGCTGACCGCGCCACCCTGAGAGCCGGAGCCTCGACCGCTTCGGCGAACGCCAGGCCCAAGGAGACTCAGCCTGTCGATTCACCTGGCTCGATCTCCTTGGGCTGCTCACCCGGCAGAAGACGGTCGACCATCGTCTCTGGCTTCGCTTCCATGCCCAGGGCCTTCATCGCGGCAGCCGAGTTGAGGCGGTCCTTCGCCTCCGGGTCTTCAACACGGTCGATAAAGGTTGTCGCCACTTCGAGCTTGTGATCGATGTCGATCTTTCTCTCGTTCTCCTCGGCGGCCGTCGTGAGGTTGGCCATGGTGCGCTTCGAGTGCAGCGCCAGCGCGCCACCGCCAACCGTGATCAACCCACCCGTCAGGCTTGTCACCAGCGGTAGGTAACTGAGGTCAGGGTTCCCGGCGTGCACAAGCGGCGTGATCGCCAATGAAGACGTTATGGACTTCTCCTGCGTACTGGGTTACTTGGCGGTTCGGCTCCACCGTTCGAAGTCGTCGCCATCATCCGCCCCCGATCCGCCAACCGGCGCTCTGCCAACTCAGTTCAGAGTAACGCCAGCAGCAGTCAGAAGGGTCCCGGCTTCCGCAGCCACGTGCGCGATCGGACGTCCGGCGTCGATCCGCAGACACAAGCACAGACGTCCTTCGAGGGTCAGCGGTGCGTTCCGATGTCCCCTGCTGGTGGCGCTCCTGGACTCGGTGGCAGCGTTCACCGGGAGCTCTGAGATCTCAGGGCTCCCGCGTGAGCGGCTGTGCGTGGCGTCAGCGTGCGAACTTTTCGATGGCCGCCGGGGTGACGGGGGTGAAGAAGTTGACGAGGTTGCCGTCGGGGTCACGAAACAGCAGCGACCGGTTGCCCCAGGGCATCGTGGTGGGCTCGGTGACGAAGTCGGTGACGAAGCCGGTCAGGTTCTGGTGCACGCGGTCCACGTCATCGACGAGGAACTCGGTGATCACGCTGTGGTTGTCCGCCGGGCGGGCAGAGCCCGGGGCGAATAGCGGCACCGTGCGGGTGCCGGCGATCGCGAGGGTGGCGCCCGCGGTCTTGAGTTCGGCGAAGTCCTCGGTGGCCCACGTCGCCCGCGCTCCTGTGGCTCGCTCGTAGAACTCGACGAGGCGCGCTACGTCGCTGGTGATGATGCGGATCGAGACGAAGTCCATGGGGATCTCCTTGGCTGTGCTGAAGGCGTGCACGTCGCAGGCTAGGAGAAATAGTGGACAGAATCGGTCCTGTATTCGCGTTGGGCTGCGAACATGGCTCGACCCACCGGCCGCGTGCTGACACTCCTGGAAGCTCTCGCCATCACGGATCAGCCCGGCGAGTTCGACACCCTGGACGCTGGGGTCCTGCTCACCATCGTCGATACGGCCCGGCGCCCGGCGCCGCGTCCCACAGCCCCGGGCGGGTGGACCCGGAAGCGGGGTGGCGTCCGGACGCCGATGGCCTCCGGGAAAGCGGGGTCAGCCGTCCAGCCGCAGAACCTCTCGCAGCGCACGCGTCATCGCGGCCTCCGGGTCGGAGACCGAGCGCTCCGCCCGCCAGGCGACGAAGCCGTCGGGGCGGACCAGGACCGCTCCGTCGGGAGCCGTGCCGTGGAGTTCGGCCCAGTCCATGCCCGGTTCGGGGGCGAGTTCGTGGTCCGGTCCTTCGCCCACCCGGTAGCAGTCCAGGGGTACGCCGAGGGCGTCGGCGGCGCGGCGGCCGGCCTCGTGCCAGGCGGCGCCGCCCGGTCCGGTGAGCAGCACACAGGTGCGCTCGTACAGATCGAGGGTGGACAGCCGCACCCCGCAGCGGTGCACCCACATATGGGGTGCGCGGCTGCCGGGCTCGGCCGAGACCGTGAAGTGGTCGGGCACCGCGGGGGCGGTGGGGTCGGCGCCCGCGACCGCGCCCCGCACATAGCGGTAGCCCATGGCGACGGCCATGACATTGGACTGCGGGCCCTCGGTGGCCGGTGCCGAGTAGCCGGGGTGGCTGTGCTCGGCCGAACGGGCGGCGGCGCGGGCGCTGGTGGCCTGGGCGACCGGCCGCCGCTCCATGCCGTAGGTCTCCAGCAGCGCGGGACCCGCCCAGCCGCCCATGACGGCGGCGAGCTTCCACGCCAGGTTGTGGGCGTCCTGGATACCGGTGTTGGAGCCGAAGGCGCCGGTGGGCGACATCTCGTGCGCGGAGTCCCCGGCGAGGAAGACCCGGCCGTCGGAGTAGTGGTCCGCCACCCGCTCGGCCGCGTGCCAGGGCGCCTTTCCGGTGACCTCGACCTCCAGGTCGGGCATGCCGACGGCGGTGCGGATGTGCTGGGCGCAGCGCTCGTCGTCGAACGCCTCCAGCGGTTCGCCGCGCTCGGGGTGCCAGGGGGCGTGGAAGACCCACTGCTCCTGGTTGTCGACGGGCAGCAGCGCCCCGTCGGCCTCGGGGTTGGTGAGGTAGCAGGCGATGAAGTGGCGGTCCCCGACCGCGTCCGCGAGCCGCTTGGCACGGAAGGTGACGGACACGTTGTGGAACAGTTCACCGCGTCCGCTCTGCCCGATGCCAAGGGCCTCGCGCACCGGGCTGCGGGGGCCGTCGGCGGCGATGAGGTAGTCGGCGCGGACCGTGGAGCGCCGCTCGGACCTGCGGTCCAGGAGGGTGGCGGTGACGCCGTCCGCGTCCTGCTCGAAGGAGATCAGCTCGGTGGAGAACCGCAGCTCGCCACCGAGCCCCTGGGCCGCGCTCAGCAGCACCGGCTCCAGGTCGTTCTGGCTGCACAGGCACCATCCGGCAGGGCTGATCCGGGCGGCCTTGCCACCCGGGTCCATCTCCCGGAAGAGCCAGTTGCCCTCCGTACCGGTGAGGGACGGAGTCTGCAGGATTCCGTGGTTGTCGGCCAGGACGGACGCGGCCTCGCGGATCGCGGACTCCACTCCGGCGGTGCGGAACAGTTCCATCGTCCGGATGTTGTTCCCCCGTCCGCGCGGGTGGTGCGAGGTGCGCGGGTGTTTCTCGACCAGTAGATGACCGATCCCCAGTCGGCCCAGGAACAGTGAGGCGGACAGGCCCACCAGGGAGCCGCCCGCGATGAGGACGGGCACACGCTCAGCATTGTCGGCAAGACGGTTCATTTTACTGCTATGCCCGGTGTTTCCGGGCCGCTCCGGGGCGCTGACCAGGCGTTCGCTCGGATGGCTCACATATCTCGCGCCATTGGTGGGAGCGCTCCACGATCGTCTAACGGGCGGGTGTCCTCGATGCCCGGAAGACGCGTCCGCGAAATAAGGAGTGAATATGAGCACCCTGTCCGACATTCCGGAGACCACGGTGAACCAGTCGCCGACGACCGTGGAATCCGCTCTCACCGACACCAGATTGCGCGTCGTGTTGCTGGTGCAGGTCAACAGCGGTGCCGAGCAGCGCTTTCTCCGTGCCTACGATCAGCTGTCCCAGCAGGTGGCCGCGGTACCCGGGCACATCAGCGACCAGCTGTGCCAGTCGATCGAGAACCCCTCGCAGTGGCTGATCACCAGCGAATGGGAAAGCGCCCCTCCGTTCCTCGCCTGGGTGGACTCCCCCGCGCACCGGGAGATGGTCAAGCCCTTCCACGGCTGCGTCGAGGACACCCGCTCACTGCGGTTCAGCATCCTGCGGGAGACCCTGACCGCCGGGTCCGCGCCGGTCGATGTCACCACCCGGGGCGTCGACGCCGCGCTGCGGGTCGGCGACGGGCTGGTCCGGCAGGCGCTCACCTTCACCGTGAAGCCCGGCAGCGAGGACACGGTCGCCAAGATCCTTGCCAATTACGCCTCGCCCGAGGCCCGGGTCGACGAGACCACCCGGCTCTCCCGCACCTCGGTGTTCATGAGCGGCAACCGGGTGGTGCGGGCCGTGGAGGTCAAGGGCGATCTGACCGCGGCGCTGCGCTTCGTGGCCCGGCAGCCGGAGATCAGGGCCGCCGAGGAGGCCCTCAATCCGTATCTGGAGGAGGACCGCAACCTCGACGACCCCAGCTCGGCACGGGAGTTCTTCGCCCGCGCCTCGCTGCCGGTGGTCCACCACATGACGGCCGGCGGGCCGCGCCCCGCCCAGGGCGTCCACCGGCACGCCCTGCTCTATCCGGTCAAGACCGGCTGCGGCCCGGCGGTGGCCAGTCTGCTGGCCCGGCAGGACGAGCTCGCGGTGAACAAGGAGATGACCGTCGAGCAGTCCGCCAAGACCCTGTTGAGCAGCACCATCTTCCAGCGTGACGACATCGTGGTGCGGCTGGTGGACCTGGCCGTACCGCTGGACCGGAACCCCGCCATGGCGGCCGGTGTGAGCGGCCGGCGGGCCGCCGCCGTACTGGGCCGCCTGCTGGACCTCGGGGCGGACGGTGCGGTGATCGACCTGTCCATGGACATCGGGCAGCGCCGCTTCCTCGCCGACTGCGACATGACCCCGATCACCGACCGCAAGTCGGCGGACCACTGACGACGTCTCTCCCCCTTCGCACCTTCCACCCCCGTGGCGCGGACCGCGCAACGCTACCTGGAGGAACTCATCATGACCACGCAGTCCCCTCTCGTCGTCGACCTCGCCGCGGTCGCCCCCAACCGCCGGCGCGGTGGCGATGTGCGCGCCATGCTCACACCGCCTCTGGTGGGCGCCACGAGCGGCTTCATGGGGATGGCCATCGTGGGGCCCGGTGAACGGGTCGCCGAGCACTACCACCCGTACTCCGAGGAGTTCGTGTACGTCGTCAGCGGCGACATGGAGGTGGACCTGGACGGCGAGGCGCATCCGCTCCGCCCCGACCAGGCGATCCTGATCCCCATCAACATGCGGCACCGGTTCCGCAATGTGGGGAGCACCGAGGCCCGGATGGTCTTCCACCTCGGGCCCCTGGCGCCGCGCCCCGAGCTCGGTCACGTGGACACGGAGGCCGCCGAACCCGCCGAGGCGACGTCGTGACCCGACGGGTGGTGGTCACCGGGCTCGGTGTCGTCGCCCCCGGGGGTGTGGGCGTCCCGGCGTTCTGGGACATGCTCACCGCGGGCCGTACGGCCACCCGCAACATCACGCTCTTCGACGCGGAGCGGTTCCGCTCCCGGATCGCCGCCGAATGCGACTTCGACCCGCTGGCCCGCGGTCTGAGCTTCGAGCAGATCGAACGCTCCGACCGCTATGTGCAGTTCGCGCTGGTGGCGGCCCAGGAGGCGGTACGGGACTCCGGTCTCGACCTCCAGGCGCTCAACCCCTGGCGGATAGGGGTCTCGCTGGGCAGCGCGGTCGCCGCGTCCACCCGGCTGGAGCAGGACTACGTCAAGGTCAGCGACGCCGGTGAGCACTGGGATGTGGACCACCGCAAGGCGGGTCCGCACCTTCAGCACGCGTTCTCGCCGAGCGCGCTGTCCTCCGGGGTGGCGGAGCTGACCGGGGCGCAGGGCCCGGTGCAGTCCGTCTCGACCGGCTGCACCTCCGGTCTGGACGCGATCGGATACGCCTTCCAGGCGATCGAGGAGCGCCGGGCCGATGTGTGCGTCGCCGGGGCCGCGGACTCGCCGATCACCCCGCTGACCGTGGCCTGCTTCGACTCGATCAAGGCCACCTCGGCGAACAACGACAACGCGGCCACCGCGTCCCGGCCGTTCGACGCCCACCGGGACGGCTTCGTCCTCGGCGAGGGCGCCGCCGTGCTGATCCTGGAGGAGCTGGAGCACGCCCGTGCCCGGGGGGCGCGGGTCTACTGCGAGTTCCGGGGGTTCGCCACCTACGGCAACGCCTACCACATGACCGGTCTGACCCGTGAGGGTCTTGAGATGTCCGAGGCGATCGACCACGCGCTCGGCCACGCCCGCGTCAACAGCTCCGAGGTCGACTACGTCAACGCGCACGGCTCGGGCACCAAGCAGAACGACCGGCATGAGACGGCGGCCGTGAAGCGGTCCCTGGGCGAGCACGCGTACAAGACCCCCATGAGCTCGATCAAGTCCATGGTGGGCCATTCCCTGGGGGCGATCGGCGCCATCGAGGTGGTCGCCTGCGCCATGGCCCTCGCCCATGGCGTGGTGCCGCCGACGGCCAACTACGAGACCCCCGACCCCGAATGCGACCTCGACTATGTCCCGCGCACCGCCCGCGACCTCCCGCTGCGCCATGTGCTGTCGGTCGGCAGCGGGTTCGGCGGCTTCCAGTCCGCGGTGGTGCTGAGCCGGGCGGACGGGAGTGCGGCATGACATCTGCGAAGACCACCCGGAACCGGGGCGCGGCCGTCACGGGCCTCGGTGTGATCGCCCCCAACGGAGTGGGCACCGACGCCTTCTGGAAGGCCACCCGGGAGGGGATCACCTTCCTGGACCGGATCTCCCGGGAGGGCAGTGAGCACTTCCCGGTCCGGATCGGCGGCCAGGTCCGCGGCTTCGATCCGGGCTCGATGATCGAGGAGCGGTTCCTCGTCCAGACCGACCGCTTCACCCACTTCGCGATGGCCTCGGCCGATCTCGCGCTGGACGACGCCAAGCTGCCGGTGGACGACATGTCGCCGTTCGCCGTGGGCGTGGTGACCGCCGCCGGTTCCGGGGGCGGTGAGTTCGGCCAGCGCGAGCTGCAGCAGCTGTACAGCAAGGGGCCGCGCTATGTGGGCCCGTACCAGTCCATCGCGTGGTTCTACGCGGCCAGCACCGGCCAGGTCTCCATCCGGAACGGGTTCAAGGGCCCCTGTGGGGTGGTGGCGAACGACGAGTCCGGCGGTCTGGACGCGCTGGCGCACGCCCGCCGGTCCATCCGGCGGGGGGCGGACGCGGTGGTGGCGGGCGCCTCCGAGGCGTCGCTGGCGCCCTACTCCATCGTCTGCATGCTCGGCTGGGACGAGGTCAGCCGGGCCCGCGACGCGGGCCGGGCCTATCTGC
>NZ_JAAAYH010000333.1:0-9992 GCF_018035285.1 Streptomyces sp. MK37H
CCGTCCGGCGATTGAGGACCGGGGTCTGGGGCGGAGCCCCAGTTTCGGGAAGGGGCGGGGAGGGGGAAAGATCCGCCGGACCCGCCCGCGGCGAGCCATCGGCGGGCGCCCCTCTCGGTAACCGGTTTGCTCCTGCTGTCCACCCCGGGTTAAGGTTGCTACACAACGACGCGGGGTGGAGCAGCTCGGTAGCTCGCTGGGCTCATAACCCAGAGGTCGCAGGTTCAAATCCTGTCCCCGCTACCACGACGGAAGGCCCGGATCCTCAAGGATCCGGGCCTTCCGTCTGTCGCCGTGGCGGGCGGCCTTACGGTCGCTGTCACGGCCTTACGGTCGTGATCCGCGCCGCTCGGGCCCCCTCGGGCCTCAGGCCGTGCAGTCGGGGCACAGCCCCCGGTACGTCACCTCGACCGCGGAGATCGCGAAGCCGTAGCGCTCCTGGGTGGGCAGGTCGGCGAGCAGGTCGCCGGAGGGGTGGACATCGCGGATCGTGCCGCAGCGCGCGCACACCAGGTGCTGATGCGCGTGATGCGCGTTGGGGTCGTAGCGCTTGGCTCTGCCGTCCGTGCTGACCTCGATCACCTCGCCGAGCGTGACGAGCTCGCCGAGGGTGTTGTACACGGTCGCGCGGGAGATCTCGGGCAGTCGCTCGGCCGCCAGCGCGTGGACTTCGTCGGCGGTGTAGTGCACGTGGTCCCCGTCGAGGACCTCGGCGACGACACGCCGCTGCGCCGTCAGCCTCCAGCCGCGTCCCCTGAGCCGTTCCAGCAGGTCACTCATGCCATTCACCTATCAGTCAGATAAGGACAAGGGTAGCAGCGGACGAGTCCTTGACCAGACCGGGTACGAGTCTCAAAGTGTTCTTGACTTAGACAATGTCCAATGTAGGATCGTGACCAGCCCCAGACCACGGGACAGAATGCGAGTACGCAGGAGG
This sequence comes from Streptomyces sp. MK37H, assembly GCF_018035285.1. NCBI lineage: Bacteria > Bacillati > Actinomycetota > Actinomycetes > Kitasatosporales > Streptomycetaceae > Streptomyces > Streptomyces sp. MK37H. The sequence continues at coordinate 938 of NZ_JAAAYH010000333.1, forward strand.
CGCACGTGACGGTCCAGGACAACATCACTGGTCCGCTGACCACGGAGTCCGGGGCTCCGGTGGCGGACAACCAGAACAGCGAGACGGCGGGCGTCGGCGGCCCGGTCCTCATCCAGGACCAGCACCTGATCGAGAAGCTCGCCCACTTCAACCGCGAGCGGATCCCGGAGCGGATCGTGCACGCGCGGGGCGCCGGTGCGTACGGCACCTTCACCGTGACCGCGGATGTGACGAAGTACACCCGCGCGACGTTCCTCTCCGAGGTCGGCAAGCAGACCGAGACGTTCCTGCGCTTCTCGACAGTCGCCGGCAACCTCGGCTCGGCGGACGCGGTGCGCGACCCGCGCGGTTTCGCGCTGAAGTTCTACACCGAGGACGGCAACTACGACCTGGTCGGGAACAACACCCCGGTGTTCTTCATCAAGGACGCCATCAAGTTCCCCGACTTCATCCACACCCAGAAGCGCGACCCGTACACCGGTTCGCAGGAGGCGGACAACGTCTGGGACTTCTGGGGGCTCTCGCCCGAGGCCACCCATCAGGTGACCTGGCTGTTCGGCGACCGCGGCATCCCCGCCTCGTACCGCCACATGAACGGCTACGGTTCGCACACCTACCAGTGGAACAACGCCGCGGGCGAGGTCTTCTGGGTGAAGTACCACTTCAAGACCGACCAGGGCATCAAGAACCTCACCGCCGCAGAGGCGGCCGAGACCGCCGGGCTGGACCCGGACAGCCACCAGCGCGATCTGCGCGAGGCCATCGAACGGGGTGACTTCCCGACCTGGACCGTGCAGGTGCAGATCATGCCGGCGGCCGACGCGGCGAACTACCGCTTCAACCCGTTCGACCTGACCAAGGTCTGGCCGCACGAGGACTACCCGCCGATCGAGATCGGCAAGCTGGAGCTCAACCGCAACCCGCGGAACATCTTCGCCGAGGTCGAGCAGTCGATCTTCTCGCCCGCCCACTTCGTGCCGGGCATCGGCCCGTCCCCGGACAAGATGCTCCAGGGCCGCCTGTTCGCGTACGGCGACGCCCACCGCTACCGCGTCGGCATCAACGCCGATCACCTGCCGGTGAACCGTCCGCACGCCGCCGAGGCGCGCACGTACGGCCGGGACGGCTTCCTGTACGACGGCCGTCACGCGGGCGCCAAGAACTACGAGCCCAACAGCTTCGGCGGCCCGGCGGAGACGGGCCAGGCGCTGTGGCAGCCGTCCCCGGTGTCCGGCCGTACCGGGGACCACGAGGCCCCCTCGCACGCCGAGGACGACGACTTCGTCCAGGCGGGCAACCTCTACCGGCTGATGTCGGACGACGAGAAGGAGCGCCTGATCGAGAATCTGGCGCAGTTCATCGCCAAGGTCTCCCGCGATGACATCGCGCAGCGGGCGATCGAGAACTTCCGCAAGGCGGACGCCGACTACGGCAAGCGGCTGGAGGCCGCGGTCCAGGCCCTGCGCGGCTGACGGACGCTTGCCGTATCAACCGAAGAGGCCGGACGCCGTTGGGCTCCGGCCTCTTCGTGTGCCGGTTCGGGTGCCGGGCGCGGTGTGCCGGGCCCTTACGCCGGTACGGGCTGGGGCGCCGGGGCCCAGCAGCGGATGATGTCGCGCACGGACACCACCCCGACCGGGTCGCCCGCGTCGAGGACGACCAGATGGCGGAAGCCGCCCTGGGACATCGCGCGGGCCGCCTCGTCCAGCGTCCACCCGGGGGCGGCGAAGACGACATCGGCGGTGGTGTGGTCGTGTGCGGTCTCCTGGTCGGGGTCCTGATCTGCCCCCAGGGAATTGAGGATGTCGCGCTCGGTGAGAATCCCCAGGCCGCTGGTGTCGGGATCGAGCACGATGGCCGATCCCACCCGGCGGGCCGACATCAGCCGAGCGGCCTGGCGGAGCGTATGCGCGGGGCCGATGGTGAGGACCACCGAGCTCATGGCGTCACGGACGTGCATGGGCATGGATGGAGCCACCTCCTTGGTGAATCCCAGATCCCATTAGAGAAAGGATTCACAAGTTCACAAGGTCTGGGATTCTCATGTTCACATGCCTCGGTGGGTCCAACAAGGGCGCGCGGAAGCCGATCTGCTGCTGAGGGCGCCCCGCGCTCCGGTTCATACTCCGGTCAGCCCCGGAAGGCCCCTCAGGGCCGCAGGTAGTCCAGCATCACCCCGTGCAGCAGCCCATTGGACGCCGCCGCGTCGCCGCTGTTCGGGCCCGGTACGCCGTCGAGTCCGGTGAAGCGGCCGCCCGCCTCCTGCACGATCACCGCGTTGGCCGCCATGTCCCACAGCGACAATTCCGGTTCGGCGCAGATGTCCACCGAGCCCTCGGCCACCATCATGTACGGCCAGAAGTCGCCGTAGCCACGGGTGCGCCAGCAGGCGCGGGTCAGATCGAGGAAGCCGTTCAGCCTGCCGCGCTCCTCCCAGCCGCTGAGCGAGGAGTACGCGAACGAGGCGTCGGAGAGGTTGCTCACCTTCGAGACCGCGAGCCGGCTCGCGGAGGACAGGCTGCGCCCGGTGTACGCCCCGAGCCCTTCGGCGGCCCACCAGCGCCGTCCCAGCGCCGGTGCGGAGACCACCCCGACCACCGGCCGGTCGCCGCCCTCACCGCGCTCCATGAGGGCGATCAGGGTGGCCCAGACCGGGACCCCGCGCACATAGTTCTTGGTGCCGTCGATCGGGTCGACCACCCAGCGCCGCGGACCGCTGCCCTCGCTGCCGAACTCCTCGCCGAGCACCGCGTCGCGCGGCCGGGCGCGCTGGAGCGAGGTGCGGATCAGCTCCTCGGCCGCCTTGTCGGCCTCGCTCACCGGCGTCATATCGGGTTTTGTCTCGACCTTGAGGTCGAGCGCCTTGAACCGCTCCATGGTGGTCGCGTCGGCGGTGTCGGCGAGAACGTGGGCGAGACGCAGGTCATCGTGGTAGTCGGGCATGGCCGAACAGTATCGACAGGAAAAGACGCGGAGCCACACGACTCCACAACGACCAGGGGACTCCGGCTGGACGGCCCGCCCGTGCGCGGCTCTTGACTTCATCTGGCGGCCCGTCAATTCTGTCGGGCACATGCCGGGCCGGGAGGCGACGATGCCCGCTCTGGGAGGCGACGATGCCCGCAGCGCGTGAATCCTTACTCGACGCGGCCTTCGCCGCGCTCGAGCGCCGTCCGTGGCCGAGGGTGAAGATGTCCGACGTCGCGGCGGCGGCCGGGGTCTCCCGGCAGACCCTCTACAACGAGTTCGGCAGCAAGGAGGGCCTCGCCCGCGCTCTGGTGCGGCGCGAGGCCGACGCGTATCTGTGCGGGGTCGAGCGGGCGCTGTCCGGGGTGTCCGGCGCGGCGGCCCCCAGGGAGCGGCTGGCCGCCGCGGCGGTGTGGACGGTCCGCTCGGCGGCCGGGAACCCGCTGGTGCGGGCGGTGCTCACGGGCTGCTGGAACGAGCGGCTGCCGACGTCCGTAAGGACGACACCGCCGGGGGAGCCGGAGCCGGAGCCGCTGCCCGCGCCCGGCGAGCTGATCGGCGAGGCGCGGGACCGGGCGGTGCGGCTGCTGGAGGGTGACTGGCCGCCCGGCGCGGTCGAGCTGCCGCTGGCCTGTGAGGCGGTCGCGCGGCTGGCCCTGTCGTACGTGGTGGCGCCCGCCCCGGCGGCGGACGTGGCCCGTATGGTGCGCACCGTGCTGGCCTGAGCCGGTCCGAGGGGGCGGCCGGGTCTCAGCGGGCGGCCGGGTCTCAGCGGAACGATGGCCTCAGCGGGCCGACGGTCTCAGCGGGCCGACGGGTCTCAACGGACCGATGGCCTCAGTGAGCCGAGCCGGAGAGCTGTAGCCCTATCACGCCGACGATCACCAGCGTGATGGAGATGATCTTGAGGGTGGAGACGAGGTCGCCGAGGAAGACCATGCCGTAGATCGCGGTCCCGGCGGCCCCGATCCCCGTCCACACCGCGTACGCGGGCCCCACGTCGAGCTTCTTCAGGGACAGCGTCAGCAGCCCGAAGCTGCCGAGCGCGAACGCGCAGAAGGCGATGGTCGGCCAGAGGCGGGTGAAGCCGTGCGAGAGCTTGAGGCAGACGGCGAAGCCGGTTTCGAGTAGCCCGGCGACCACGACCAGCAGCCACGCCATAGAGATGCCCTCCCGTGCCGCCGTGGGCTGCCGTCGCCCGGGGCATCCCCGGTCGCCTGGATTGCCTGAGTCGCCTCGATTGCTTGATGCGATTATCCATTTACCGCCCGGCTGGAGCGGCAAACACGCTCCCGGGCAGGGCCTAGTCGCCCTCCCGCCGCTCGCGGGTGGCCAGCAGTCGCCGCAGGGAGTAGAGCCGGGCCGGTTCGGCGTGGCCGTCGGCCACCCACTGGTCCAGCGCGCAGTCCGGCTCGTCGTGGCTACAGGCGCGCGGGCAGCCCTCGGTGCCCGGCTCCAGGTCCGGGAAGGCGTGGATGACCCGCGTCGGGTCCACGTGGTGCAGCCCGAAGGACCGCACGCCCGGGGTGTCGATCACCCACCCCTTGGCGTCCGGCAGGGGGAGGGCGAGCGCGGAGGTGGTGGTGTGGCGGCCGCGGCCGGTGACCGCGTTCACCCGGCCGGTGGCCCGCTGGTGGTCCGGGACCAGCGCGTTCACCAGCGTCGTCTTGCCGACGCCCGAGTGGCCGACGAAGACGGTGATCCGGTCCGTCAGCCGCGCCCGCACCCGGTCGGCGGCGTCGCCGTCGGCCAGCTCGTCGCGGCTGGTGACGACATAGGGGACGCCGAGCGGCTCATAGGTCTTCAGCATGTCGTCGGCGGGCGCCAGATCGGACTTGGTGAGGACGAGCAGCGGCTCCAGGCCCGCGTCGAAGGCGGCCACCAGACACCGGTCGATCAGTCGCGGGCGCGGCTCCGGATCGGCCAGGGCGGTCACGATCGCGAGCTGGTCGGCGTTGGCGACCACCACCCGCTCGTAGGGATCGTCGTCGTCGGCGGTCCGGCGCAGGACGGAGGAGCGCTCCTCGACCCGGACGATCCGGGCGAGCGTGTCCTTGTCGCCGGAGAGATCCCCGACGATCGCGACCCGGTCGCCGACCACGACGCCCTTACGGCCGAGCTCGCGGGCCTTCATGGCGGTGATGGTGCGGTCCTCGACCAGGACCGTGAGCCGGCCGCGGTCGACCGTCAGCACAAATCCCTCGGTGGCGTCCTCGTGTTTGGGGCGGATGTTGGTGCGCGGCCGGTTGCCCTTGCGGTTGGGGCGGATCCGAACGTCGTCCTCGTCGGTGTGCTTGCCGTAGCGGCGCATGAGTCCAGGCTCTCAGGATCTCCGCGCCGAGGTCGTCGTCGCGTCGAGCATGCCGGTCCACAGACCGGGGAAGTCGGGGAGGGTCTTGGCGGTGGTCGCCACGTTCTCGACCAGCACGCCGTCGACGGCCAGGCCGAGGACGGCGGCGGCGGTGGCCAGCCGGTGGTCCTCGTAGGTGTGGAAGATCCCGCCGTGCAGCGGGCGCGGGCGGATCCGCAGGCCGTCCTCGGTCTCGGTGACGTCCCCGCCCAGCTCGTTGATCTCCTTGGCGAGGGCGGCGAGCCGGTCGGTCTCGTGGAGCCGCAGATGCGCGATGCCGCGCAGCACCGACTCCGAGTCGGCCAGCGCCGCGACCGCCGCGATCACCGGGGTGAGCTCGCCGACCTCGTGCAGATCGGCGTCGATCCCGGTGATCCGGCCCGTTCCGGTGAAGGTCAGACCGGTGTCGGTGAGCTCGCAGGAACCGCCCATCTCGGTGAAGATCCGGCGCAGTTCGTCCCCGGGCTGGGTGGTGCGCTCCGGCCAGTCCGGGATCGTCACCCGGCCGCCGGTGACCAGGGCGGCGGCCAGGAACGGCGCCGCGTTGGACAGATCGGGCTCGACGACCAGGTCGCGGCCGAGCAGCGCGCTCGGCGCCACCCGCCAGACGCCCCGCTCGCCGCCCGCCTCCGGGGTGTCCACCCGCGCGCCCGCCGCGCGCAGCATGTCCACGGTCATCCGGATGTGCGGCAGGGAGGGCAGCGCGGCGCCGATGTGACGCACCTCGACGCCCTGGTTGAAGCGCGGCGCGGACAGCAGCAGCGCGCTCACGAACTGGGAGGACGACGAGGCGTCGACGCGGACCGGGCCGCCGTCCAGCGCCCCGCCGCCGTGCACGGTCATCGGCAGCGCGCCGCGGCCGTCGTCGTCGATGCGGGCGCCCAGGGCGCGCAGCGCGTCGATCACGCCGTGCAGCGGGCGCTCGTGGGAGCGGGGGTCGCCGTCGAAGTGGACGGGGCCGTCGGCCAGGGCGGCGACCGGCGGCAGGAAGCGCATCACGGTGCCGGCGTTGCCGACGTCGATGGTGGCCGGGCCGTGCAGCCCCGCCGGGATGACCCGCCAGGCCTCTCCACCGCCGGAGGGGCCGCTGGAGCCGAGGGCGCCGTCGGACACCGTCTCCTCGATGCCGACGCCCATGGCGCGCAGGGCGGCGGCCATCAGGAGGGTGTCGCGGGAGCGGAGCGGGCGGCGCAGCCAGCCGGGTTCGGCGGCGAGCGCGGCCAGGATCAGACCGCGGTTGGTGACCGACTTGGATCCGGGCACGGTGACGGTCGCGTCGACCGCTCCATCGGCGGTCGGAGCGGGCCAGAGGGCGGCGTGGTCGCCCGGGGAGGTCTCAATGCCGGTCATGGGTCTCACTTTAGTGGTTCGCCCAGAGTGCCAATCTTGATCGAAAGTGGCGAAACCCAGTCGAAACACGGCGCTGCTACAAGGCGCCCACGAGGTGTCGGCGGTGGCGCGCCGGGTGCTCGTACGGGGGTCACGGTCCCACCAGCGGGGTCACAGCCCCATCAGCCAGCGCCCTCCGGCGAGCAGCGAACACAGCGAGACCACGTGGAAGAGCAGCAGCCAGGCGCCGGCCGGAATGCCCGTCAGCCGGGCGAGCTGGTCGGGGTCGGAGTCGTACGCGCCGCCGTGACGGCGCTTGCGCTGGAGCTCGAAGGCCGGACGCACGCCCCCCAGGAGGAGGAACCACACCACGGCGTACGCGAACCCCGCCTGGACGTCCGGCCCGGTCAGCCAGGAGACGAGGAAGAAGGCGGCCCCGCTGATGACGACCGTAAGGACGCCATAGGCGTTGCGGATCATCACCAGCATCGCGACCAGCAGCGCCGTCGTTCCCCACAGCAGCAAGGTGATGTGGTTCGCCGCCAGCAGCCAGGCGCCGCCGAGGCCCAGCAGGGACGGGGCGGTGTAGCCGGACGCCGCGGTGAGGATCATGCCCAGGCCCGTGGGCTTGCCGCGCGAGACGGTCAGCCCCGAGGTGTCCGAGTGCAGCCGTATGCCGTCCAGCCGCCGCCCGCTGAGCAGGGCGACCACGGCGTGGCCGCCCTCGTGGGCGATGGTGATGGCGTTACGGGCTATTCGCCACGCCGTGCGGAAGACCACGACCGCGAACGCGATCACGCCGGTGGAGACGACCAGCCAGGTGGTGGGGTCGGGCTGGGCGCCGGTCACCCGGTCCCACAGATCGGCGGCGTTCGTTGCGTCCATGTGCGGGCGGCTCCTCGCGTCGGTAGGGGTCGTGGCAGTGTGGCACCTATGTGCGGTCGATACGCAGCGAGCCGGAGGCCGGAGGATCTCGTCGGGCTCTTCGGAGTGGAGAAGTGGGAGCCGGAGGAGACTCTGGCGCCGGACTGGAACGTCGCGCCCACGAAGGACGTGTACGCGGTGCTCGAGCGTCCCCTTAAGGACGCCGCCGAGCCGCGCCCGGTTCGCCAGCTGAGGGCGCTGAAGTGGGGGCTGGTGCCGTCCTGGGCGAAGTCCCCCGAGGGCGGCGCCAAGATGATCAACGCACGGGCCGAGACCGTGCACGAGAAGCCGTCCTACCGGCGCCCGTTCGCCTCGCGGCGCTGCATCCTGCCCGCCGACGGCTACTACGAGTGGGTCACCGCGGCGGGGGAGCGGCAGCTGGAGGAGAAGGGCAAGCGCAAGCGGCCCCGCAAGCAGCCGTACTTCGTGACCCCGGTGGACGGCTCGGTGATGGCCATGGCCGGGCTGTACGAATTCTGGCGGGACCGGACGCTGCCGGACGAGCACCCCCGGGCGTGGTGGGTCACCTGCACGGTGATCACCACCGAGGCGGACAAGGAGCCCTTCGGGGGCGCGGCCCGGGACGAGGGGCCGGGCTCGCTCGCCGAGATCCACCCGCGGATGCCGCTGGTCCTCACCGAGGACCGCTGGGCCTCCTGGCTGGACCCGGGCCGCACCGACCCCGACGACCTGCTGCCGCTGCTGGCACCGCCGCCCTCCGGGCTGCTGCGGGCCTACCCGGTGGCCACCGGGGTGAGTGATGTCCGTAACAACGGCCCCGAGCTGCTCGAGGAGCTCGAGGCCCCGGAGGAGGGCACGCTGTTCTGATGGCCGCGAAGAAGACGGATGAACCTCAGGTCACCACCGAGATGGTGGCGACCCCGGCCGGGGACGCCCGGATCACCTGGCACCACGCCCCCGGCGCCCATGCCCTGCTCGCCGCCGGCCACGGCGCCGGCGGGGGCATCGAGGCGCGGGACCTGCGCGCGCTGGCCGGGGCGCTCCCCGGGCTCGGCGTGAGCGTCGCGCTGGTCGAGCAGCCGTGGCGGGTGGCGGGCAAGAAGATCGCGCCCGCCCCCTCGACCCTCGACACCGGATGGCGTGCCGTATGGCCCGCGCTGGAGAAGGCCGGGCTGCCGATCGTGGCGGGCGGCCGCAGCGCCGGGGCGCGGGTGGCCTGCCGGACCGCGACGGAGCTGGGCGCGAAGGCCGTGCTGGCGCTGTCGTTCCCGCTGCACTCGCCGGGCAAGCCGGAGCGGTCCCGGGCCGCGGAGCTGCTGGCCACGGGCGTGCCGACGCTGATCGTCCAGGGCGGCCGGGACCCGTTCGGGCGACCGGAGGAGTTCCCGGAGCTGCCCGCGGCCATGGAGCTCGTGGAGGTGCCGTACGGCGATCATGTCTTCGGCCTGCCGAAGTCGGCGGACCTCGACGAGCCCGCTGCGCTCGCTCTGATCACCGGGGCCGTCACCGACTGGCTGCCGCGCG
>NZ_JAAAYH010000334.1:0-9977 GCF_018035285.1 Streptomyces sp. MK37H
TACTTTAGCGGATTCCCCCGGATGCTCATAATCGAGTTCCCCGGTCCGAATTCCGGCATGCCGAAATCCATCCCGATGAGGGGCCGTGCAGTAGTGGTTTGCCGCCGGTGCGGCTCGAGTGCTGACCGGTGAAACCGTTACGGCTCCGTGGCAGCTCGGAGTACATTACGGATCGCCCGGACCCGTGTCAACCTCGCTTAGGCCGAATGGCTCAGTCGAGGTCGCTCAGCCGTCCCTCGGCGTCGGGCTGGTCCTCCTCCACCCGGCGCAACACACGGGTGAGCATCTCGCCGAGGGCTCCGCGCTCCTCGCTGGAGAGGTCCTGGAGAAGGTCCGCCTCGAAGACCGTGGCCTGACGCATCGCCTCGACCCACTTCTCCCGGCCATCCGGAGTCAGCTCGACGATGACGCGGACGCGGTTGTCCGCATCACGCTCACGGGTGACCAGACCCTCGTTCACCATGCGGTCGATGCGGTGGGTCATGGCGGCCGGGGTGAGGCCCAGCCGCTTGGCCAGGTCGCCGGGGCCCAGGCGGTAGGGAGCCCCGGAGAGGACGAGGACCTTGAGGACCTCCCACTCGGAGTTGCTGATCCCCAGCGTGGCGGACTGGCGGCCGTAGGCGACGTTCATCCGCCGGGTGAGCCGGCTGAGCGCGCTGACGACCTGCTCCACCTGAGGGTCCAGGCCCTGGAACTCACGCCGATAGGCCGCGATCTGCTCTTCGAGGCTCAGCAGGTCGTCCGGGTCGGGGGTCTCCGCCATGTGCGGAGTATGACACGAAACTCATTGGCGCTGAAGTCCTTCACTCTGTACTCTTAAGCATTGAAGTTTAGCTTCGAAGTCTTCAGACATCGATCCTCCGGGCTGACCCGCAGGTCAGGCCCGTAGTCCTTTGACCCTCCTCGACCTAGGTAGGTGAGTGTGACCACCGCGATGGGCGCAGCGCTGCGCCGTATCCAGCTGGGCAACGCGCTGAGCGCGTTCGGCAACGGCTTCACGGTTCCGTTCCTCTTCGTCTATGTGGCGCGGGTGCGGGACCTCGGCGCGAATACCGCGGGCATGGTGCTCGCGACGTTCGCCGTGGCCGCGCTTGCCGTGCTGCCCTTCATCGGTCGGGTGATCGACCGGCGAGGGCCGCTGTCCGTTGCCGTCGCGGGCGCGGTCGCCGCCGCTGTCGGATCGATGGGGCTCGGGCTGGCGGCGAGCGAGCCGCTGGTGATCGCCGCGGCCGGAGTGCTGGGCGCGGGCATAGCGGCCATACAGCCGGCGCTGGCCACGCTGATCGTCTGGTGCTCGACGCCGATCACCCGTTCGCGGGCCTTCGCCACTCAGTTCTTCCTCGGCAATCTGGGGCTCGGCGTCGGCGGGCTGCTCGGTGGGCTGCTGGTGGACACCTCCGCCGCCTCGAGCTTTGTGCGGCTCTTCGCGATCGACGCGGTGATGTTCCTGGTGCTCGGCGCGGCGGTGGCGACCGTAAGGCTGGAGCGGACTCCGGTGTTCGACGACCCGGTGCCGACCGTCGATGAGCGGCTCGGCAGCCCCGGCGGCTGGCGTGCTCTGCTCGGCCACCGCGCCATGGTGCAGCTGTGCGCGCTGGGCTTCGTCATGTTCTTCGCCTGCTACGGCCAGTTCGAGTCCGGGCTGTCGGCGTTCGCGGTGGATGTGGCCCGGATATCGCCGTCGATGCTGGGCATCGCCCTGGCCGCGAACACGGCGGCGATCGTGCTGGCGCAGTTCGTCGTGCTCAAGCTGGTCGAGCGGCGGCGGCGCAGCCGGGTGATGGCGCTGGTCGGGCTGGTCTGGATGGTGGCGTGGTGCGCCGCCGGGACCGCCGGGCTGATACCCGGGAGCCAGGCCGTCGGCGTCACCGCGATCATCTCGGCGTACGCGCTCTTCGGGCTCGGTGAGGCGATGCTGTCGCCGACCGTCGCGCCGCTGGTCGCCGATCTGGCACCGCCGTCGGCACTCGGTCAATACAACTCGGCGTTCGCGCTGGTCAAGCAGCTCGCCCTGGCGGTGGGTCCGGCCGCCGGCGGGCTGATGGCGGGCGCCGGGCTGTACGGGGCGTACATCGTGACGCTGATCGTCTGCTCGCTCGGCATCACCGCGCTCGCGCTGATGCTCGGCAGGCGGCTCACGGCTGAACAGGACAATCCGCTGCGGGCGGTCGCCGGGGCCGCGGTGCCGGCGCCGCGGGCGGCCTCGTCGGACGAGGTGACCACCGCGGCCTGAGCCGCCCGTCCACTCCGCCATCGCCCTGGCGCGGCGAAGGAGCCAGTCGGCTCCGCCGTGCCAGGGCGATCTGTCGGTCGGGGGCGGTCGTGTCCCCGCTCAGGCCCGTGCTCCCGGGCCCCGTGGAGCTAGCCCGCCGGCAGGGCGAACTCGCACCACACCGCCTTGCCGCCGCCCGGGGTGCGGCGCGAGCCCCAGGACGAGGCGATGGTCGCGACGATTGAGATGCCGCGTCCGGCCTCGTCCACCGGTTCGGCCCGGCGGCGGCGCGGCAGATGCTCATCGCCGTCCGTCACCTCGATGATCAGGCGGCGGTCGGTACGGCGCAGCCGCAGCCGCATGGGCGGTGTGCCGTGCTGGAGGGAGTTGGCCACGAGCTCGCTGGCGGCGAGCACGCCCAGATCGCGCAGCTCCATGGGGAACCGCCAGCTGGCGAGGACCCCTGAGGCGAAGGCCCGGGCGCGAGGTGCGGCTTCCACCCCGCCGAGGAGTTCCAGCGCGGCGTTGTGGAAGAGCTCCGCGTCATGCCCCGTACGGGCGGGGTGCTGGAGGACCAGCACCGCCACATCGTCGTCGTGCTCCGCGGTGATGCCCAGGGCCCTGATGAGGCGGTCGCACATGACCTGGGGCGAGCCGGTCGCGCCCGCGAAGACGCGCTCGAGCGCGGCCACACCGTCGTAGATGTCCTTGTCCCGCCGCTCCACCAGGCCGTCGGTGTAGAGGACCGCGCTGGCCCCGGGGCTGAGCGGGACCGAGCCGGTGGTGTGCAGCCAGCCGCCGGTGCCGAGGGGCGGTCCGGTGGGCTCGGCGGCGCGGCGCACGGTGCCGTCCGGGTCGCGGACCAGGATCGGCAGATGCCCTGCGGAGGCGTAGACGAGGCGGTTCTCATTGGGGTCATGGACGGCGTAGACGCACGTGGCGATCTGGTGGGGGTCGATCTCGGCGGCCAGACCGTCGAGGAGTTGCAGGACCTCGTGCGGCGGGAGGTCGAGCCGGGCATAGGCGCGTACGGCGGTGCGCAGCTGGCCCATGACGGCGGCCGCCCGCACCCCGCGGCCCATGACGTCGCCGATGACGAGGGCGGTGCGGCCGGCGCCAAGGGTGATGACGTCGTACCAGTCGCCGCCCACCGCCGCGTCCGTGCCGCCGGGCTGGTAGGTGGCGGCGACCCGCAGATCGTCGGGCTGCTCCAGCCCCTGGGGGAGGAGGCTGCGCTGGAGGGTGACGGCGGCCTCACGCTGGAGGCGCTCGCTGGCGCGCAGCCGCTCCGCGGATTCGACCTGGTCGGTGACGTCGGCCCCGAAGACGAGCACGCCGCGCACCGGCTCGGTGGCCGTGCCGGTGTCGGCGGCGACGGTCTCGGGGGCGACCGCCTCCGGCACGGCGACGGCCTTACGGATGGCACCTTCCCGGATCGAGCCGTCCACCGGCGATCCGTCCACGGGCGTTCCATACGCGGGCGTTCCGTCCATGGCCCCCGCCCCCGCCCGCTCGTCCGCCGGCCGCGCGGGGGCGACGACCTTCGGCGCGGCCATCTCGATCGGGGAGCAGGTGAAGGTGTAGTAGCCGTGGCGGGACCGGCCGGGGCCGGGGGCCGCGCCCTCCTGCCGCGGCCCGGGCGTGGTCGCCGGGCCGCCCGCGGGTACCCGCCGGGACTTGACCGTACGGGGCTTGCCGCTGCGCAGGACCTGGTCCATGAGCGGCAGCAGCCCCAGCTCCCTCAGCTCGGGCAGGGCCTGGCCGGCGGGTGTGCCGGGGGCCCGGGAGCCGAAGAGCTCGACATAGGTGTCGTTGAGGTAGGCGATGCGGTGCTCGGGGCCGTAGACCACCGCGACCAGCGCCGGCACCTGGCCGAGGAGGTCATGGGCGGACAGCCCGTCGAGGGTCGGGACGGCGGCGGGCGGCGCGGCGTCGGAAGGGGCGGCAGCCGGAGGCTCACCGCGCCCCGAGGGGTCGGCGCTCTCGCCCCGGGCCGCCGGGACGGAGCCGCCGCCCGCGGCGGCCGCGGGCTTCGGCCGCCGCGCACCGCGGTCTGCCCGGGCGGCGATGCGTCGCTGGGTTCGGGGGAGCCGGGCGCTCCAGCGCGTGAAGTTCACTGCGGATTACCTCGTGGGGTGGTGGCTGAGCGGCGCGCCGGCGCGGGATCGGGGAGATGGGTGCGGGTACGGGGGACGGCCCCCAGGGGAATGCAGCAAACTTCCGAATCCTCGCGATTGTCACTCTTTGCAGATACGAGCCCACCCATGGTCACACGACCAGTGTGGCCGACCGGACTGACATCCGTGAGACGCCGATCGTGGGAGGGGAGTTCCCGGCTCCGCCCCGATCGGCTCAACTGGCCCCGGGCTGGCGACCGGTGTCCGCGGCGAGTTTGAACTCGGCACGCGGGTTCTCCAGCGACCCCAGCGAGACGATCTCGCGTTTGAACAGCCCCGACAGAATCCATTCGGCCAGCACGCGTGCCTTACGGTTGAACGTCGGCACCCGGCTGAGGTGGTAGACGCGGTGCATGAACCACGCCGGGTAGCCCTTCAACTTGCGCCCGTAGACGTGTGCGACGCCTTTGTGGAGCCCCAGGGAGGCCACGGAGCCCGCGTACTTGTGCGCGTAGTCCGTGAGCGGCTGACCCGCGATAGCGGCGGCCACGTTCTCGGCGAGGACCTTGGCCTGGCGCACGGCGTGCTGTGCGTTGGGGGCACACTCCGCACCGGCCCGGTCGGCCGTCAGATCGGGCACCGACGCGGCGTCCCCGGCCGACCATGCGTGCTCCACGCCCTCGACCTGGAGCGCCGCGGTGCATTTGAGCCGGCCGCGCTCGTTCAACGGCAGATCGGTGGAGGCGAGGATCGGATGCGGTTTGACGCCCGCGGTCCACACGAGCGTGCGGGTGGGGAAGCGCGAGCCGTCACTCAGTGCGGCGACCCGGTCGGCGCAGGAGTCCAGGCGGGTCTCCAGTCGCACATCGATATTGCGGCCGCGCAGCTCCCGGACGGCGTACTTGCCCATGTCCTCGCCGACCTCCGGAAGGATCCGGTCGGTGGCCTCGACGAGGATCCACTTCAGGTCTTCGGGGGCGATGTTGTGGTAGTACCGGACGGCGTACCTGGCCATGTCCTCCAGCTCGCCGAGCGCCTCGACGCCCGCGTATCCGCCGCCGACGAAGACGAAGGTCAGCGCCGCGTCGCGGACGTCCGGGTCCCGGGTCGAGGAGGCGATGTCCAGCTGTTCGAGGACATGGTTGCGCAGGCCGATGGCCTCCTCGACGGTCTTGAAGCCGATGCCGAACTCGGCGAGGCCGGGGACCGGGAGGGCGCGGGACACGGATCCGGGGGCCAGCACCAGCTCGTCGTAGTGGATGTCGACCGTGCCGGTGCCCTCTTCCTCCGTGGCGAGGGTTCTCACGGTCGCGGTGCGTTTGCCGTGGTGGATCGCGGTGGCCTCGCCGATGACGACCGTGCAGTCGGGCAGGACCCGCCGCAACGGCACCACCACATGGCGGGGCGAGATCGATCCGGCCGCCGCCTCGGGCAGGAACGGCTGGTAGGTCATATACGGCTCGGGGTCCACCACGATGATCTGCACGCCGCCGTGCCTCAGCTCCCGCTTCAGCTTTCGCTGGAGGCGCAGCGCGGCGTACATCCCGACGTAGCCACCACCGACAACGAGAATGCGCGCTGGTTCCTTCACCCTCCCATGAGGCACGCGCGACCGCGGTTTGTCCACAGGCCCGACGAATTGTGTGACCGGACGGCTCACTCGGCCTCGAGCCGCGGAATCGGTTACACGTACGAAATGTCCGCAGGTCAGCCCCGGGATGCGTGGGGGCAAGCGGGCGGATAGTCGGAAAGAGGTGGTCTGCTGCTCTGATCGGGGGGCGTTCTGTCCCGAGCTACCCTCTTCTTTCTTGACCTGCGCTCAACTATGTTCGTACTTCGTCGGGGTTGTGACTGCCTCGACAGTCTGGGCGGGGAGTCTCCGGGGGGAGACATCATTACCGGGGGATCGCTTATGCACCTTCAGGGTTCGTCATGGTCCACAGCCGTCGCGTCGTCGGACGGAAACGGCGGACGGAACACACCGCTGCGCGTGGACGCGCAGCGCAATCTGGAGCACGTCCTGCGGGCGGCGCGCGAGGTCTTCGGCGAGCTGGGGTACGGGGCTCCGATGGAAGACGTGGCGCGCCGGGCGCGGGTAGGGGTGGGCACCGTCTATCGGCGGTTCCCCAGCAAGGACGTGCTGGTGCGCCGCATAGCCGAGGAGGAGACGGCAAGGCTGACCGATCAGGCGCGGGCGGCGCTGGGGCAGGAGAACGAGCCGTGGTCGGCGCTGGCCCGGTTCCTGCGTACTTCGGTGGCGTCCGGCGCGGGCCGGCTGCTGCCGCCGCAGGTGCTGCGGGTCGGGGTGGACGTGGAGACCGAGATCCGGCTGCCGCAGCAGCGGCAGGCGGCGTTAGCCGCACCGGCTCAGCCGGAGCTCCGGCTGGTCGAGCGGCCGATGGTCGCTGAGGACGAGCCGGACGACGCGGGCGCCGCGGCGCTGCTGGAGGTCGTCGGGCAACTGGTGGAGCGGGCACGGGCGGCGGGCGAGCTTCGCCCGGATGTGACGGTCGCCGATGTGCTGCTGGTGATCGCCACGGCGGCGCCGTCGCTGCCGGACGCGGCACAGCAGGCGGCGGCCTCGGCCCGGCTGCTGGACATCCTGCTGGACGGGCTGCGGTCACGCCCCATCGGGTGATGCCGTCGGCCCCGGAGCGAGACATGTGCTCGTTTTCGCGCGTCGGTTTCAGGGGGTGAGCGGCGCGTCTCGCCTCCTCCGTATGAGTGACGACATGTGACGGTCGGCCGGGGCGTCGCACCTGCTCGTGCCCGCGTCAGCGGGCGGGCGGCGGAGCGGCGCTCCGGCCGGCGGTTGCGGCCGGGTCGGCGGTTGCGGCCTGGGTGCCAGTGGCGTCGGAGGCATCGGTGGCACCTGAAGCATCGGCGGCGTCGAGAGAGCTCAACGCCTCGTCGAGCAGGCGGAGGGCCTCCTCGGGGGTCAGGGTCGTGCTCTCGGTGCGCAGCTTCTCCACCGCGTCCTGGCCCAGCGTCTCGCTCGCGCGCGCCGCGGTCGCGCCGACGTCCCCGGCCACCAGCGGTGAGCGCGGCAGCCGACCGCGCCAGCCGTCGGCGGCGCCCAGCAGCCGCGCGGCGAGCCGCTCGTGTCCGCATCCAGCCAGGAGTTCGGCCGCCGACTCCGCCTGATGGGCCAACAGCGGCTCCATGGAGTTCACCGCGAGGCCATCGCGCAGCGTGTTCCGCAGCTTGCGCAGTCCGCCGACCAGATCGCCCTCCAGGCCGGTGATGCGGGCGTCCAGGCCGTTGGCCACGACCCAGAACTGCGGTGGCGAGGTGCCGCGCAGCGCACGCTGCCGCGCGGCGTCGCAATACGTCCTGGCCCGTGCCAGATCGCCGCGTACCAGCTGGGCCTCGCTGCGCACGATGTCGTTGAAGGCCAGCACGTCCTGGGTGCCGCAGCGCTCCGCCTCCTCCTCGGAGCGTTCCACCAGCCTCAGCGCGCCCTCCACGTCCCTCTCGTTGACGGCGAGGTCGGCGAGGCGGGTGTAGAGGAAGGGCACCTCGGTGTGGGCGCCGAGCTCCTGCGCGAGCCGCGTTGCCCTCTCATAGGCGGCCCTCGCCTCCTCGAACCGGCCACGATGGGTGGCGATCTCGCCACGCGCGCCCTCCACCTGGGCGAGCATCCAGCGGTCGCCGACGCGGGCGGCCAGCTCGCGCAGCTCGGCCAGATCGTCGCCGGCGCTCTCGACGCCGCCCGGCATGTCGATGGCGAGGTGGGTGCGGTACATCAGCGAGACGCCGAGTGCCCAGTCGTCGCCGTGAGCCCGGCAGTCGGCCACGGTCCGGTCCATGAGCGGCAGCATCTCGCCGCTGAAGCCCTCGATGACGAAGGCCGTGAAGGGCCACAACAGACCCGGGAAGCACGCTCTGCGGGGCCCTGGATGGCTCGCGTAGGCGTCGCGCATGCGTACCGCGGCGTCCCGGATCTCGGGGTCGCTCAGATCCGGGCCGGTGCCCTGCTCGGCGAGCAAGAAGAAGAGCAGCAGCCGCAGGTCCATGAACTGCCAGTACCGGGTGGCTTCCTCGTCGACGCCGTCCTCGCCATCCGGAACCCGGGCCGGGATGAGCGGGAACTGGTCGAGGGGACGGCTGCCGCCCGGTGCCCGGTCCGCCGCGCCGTCCGTGCCGTGGGGGCGGCCCTCCAGGGCCAGGGCACGGCCGACCCATGCGGCGCCCTCGTCCCGGTAGTTGCGCAGCCACCAGAACCATGCCAAGTCGCGGATGAGCGCGAAGACGGTGCCCTCGTCCGCGGTGGTCAGGGAGCGGTGCAGTGCTGCCCGGACGTTGTCGAGGTCGGTCTCGACGAGGCGCAGCCAGGGCAGTTGTCCGGCGGAGCGCAGACGGGGCTCGGCGGTGCGGATGAAGTCCCGGAAGTGGGCGGTGTGACGGGCCACTGCGGCCTTGTGGTCGGCACGGGCCGCGGCGTCCTCGGTGGCGCGCTCGCCGACGTACTCGTTGATGGTCTCCAGCATCCGGTAGCGGGGCTCGCCGCCCACCGGGCCGGAGGACTCCGCCGCCGCACCGTGCGACGGATGGTCGACGATCAGCAGCGACTTGTCGACCAGCGCCCCGAGCAGTTCCAGCACCTCGGCGGGCGCGATCCTGGCCTGGGGGCGCGTATGAGAGCGCGTGGGGGCGCGCGTCTCGGCGTACGCAACCGTGTCTCCCGGCTCCGGCGTGCCCGCCGTCGCGTCCGTAAGGGCGCCATGGATGCGGACGCCGTCGTCGATGACGCCATCGGCGTCCGTGCCGTCCGTAAGGGCGCCCGCGCCGGGCGGGGCGTCCGCGCACACCGCCTCGGCCGCGGACAGGGTCCACCCGCCCGCGAAGACCGACGCACGGCGCAGCACGGTGCGCTCGCGCTCGTCGAGGAGGTCCCAGGACCACTCGACGACGGCCCGCAGGGTCTGCTGGCGCGGCAGCGCGGTTCTGCTGCCGCTGGTCAGCAGGCGGAAGCGGTCGTCCAGCCGGTCCGCGATCTGGCGTGGGGTCAGCAGCCGCAGCCGCGCCGCGGCCAGCTCGATCGCCAGCGGCAGACCGTCCAGGCGGCGGCAGATCTCCGCGACCGCGGCCGCCGTGTCCGGGTCCGCCGCCGGGTCGAAGCCGGGCCGTACGGTGGCGGCGCGCTCGGCGAACAGCTGGTGGGCGGGGGCGGGCGGCAGCGGTTCCACCGGCCTTACGGTCTCGCCGGGCACCCCCAGCGGCTCCCGGCTGGTGGCGAGCACGGTCACCCCCGGGCAGTGCGCGAGCAGGGTCTCGGTGAGCCGGGCCGCGGTGTCGATGACGTGCTCGCAGTTGTCGAGCAGGAGCAGCAGCCGGCGGTCGGCGCAGTACTCGACGAGCCGACTCGTCGGATCCCCGCCGTCCGCGCCCGTGGTGCGGCTCTCGAGCCCGGAGGCGAGCAGCATGGTCTCGCGGCGGCCGACCGCGCTCAGGACGGCGCCGGGGACGGCGGAGGGCTGGTCGAGCAGGGCGAGTTCGGCGATCCAGACGCCATCCGGGTAGCCGTCCGTCACGGCCCCGGCGGCCTCCTCGGAGAGCCGGGTCTTACCGGAGCCGCCAGGGCCGGTGAGGGTGACCAGTCGGGCGCCCTCCAGATCGCGGAGGATGTCGCCGATCTCCTGCTGGCG
>NZ_JAAAYH010000335.1:0-9975 GCF_018035285.1 Streptomyces sp. MK37H
GCTTGGGGGCCAGCGGCGCGGTCTGGTCCATACCGGTGCCGCGCCGCAGCCCGGTGAGGAACTCCTGGAGCGTCTCGACCGCGGTGTGCCGGGGCCGCCAGCCCAGTTCCTCCTGAGCGCGGGTGGTGTCCATCAGCGGGAGCCGCAGGGCGGCGTCGAACAGCTGTGGCGAGGGCGGCAGCAGATGCAGATGCCAGGCCGTGGCCATGGCCGAGCGGGCGGCGAAGCGCGGGATCCGCATCGTCCGCGCGTCGAGCAGCCCGGCCAGCGTCTCGCCGTCCACCGGCGGTTCGGCCGCGAGGTTGAAGGCGCCGCGCACCTGCCGGCCGAGCGCCAGCCGGTACGCCTCGGCGGCGTCGTCGGTGTGCAGGACCTGGAGCCGCAGTCCGGGCAGGTCGAAGACGGCGGGCAGGAAGGTGGAGCGGACCAGCCGCCGGGGCAGGAACGGGCCCATGAAGAGCCGTCGCTGCTCGGCCGCCGCCTCCTCCTTGAAGAGGAAGCCGGGCCGCATCCGTACCACCCGGACCTGCGGATGCTCCCGTTCGAAGACGTCGAGGATCCGCTCCACATACGCCTTCTCACGGCAGTACGCGGCCTCCGGCCAGCCGTCGGTGGGCCAGGACTCGTCCACCGGGCGGCCGTCCTCGGGGCCGGGCGAGTAGGCGCCCACCGAGGAGGCGTACACCAGCACCGGCACCTCGGCCCGTGCCACCGCCTCGAAGACCCGCTTGCTGCCGAGGACATTGGTGTCCCAGGTGACGGCGGGCCGGTGGCTGGGCTGGATCAGCCAGGCGAGGTGGATGACCGCGTCGGCGCCCTCGAAGTGCCGTACGAGGTCGGCCTCCTCACGGGCGTCCCGCCCGATGTCCGCCCGCACCCAGGTGGTCTTCGGCGGCGACCAGCTGGGGACCCTGCGAGCGACGCCCACGATGGACTCGATGTCCGGGGCCTCGCCGAGCGCGCGAACGACGCTCGTACCGGCGTTACCGGTGGCCCCGACCACCACCACGCGCATTCCGTGCTTGACACCCATGTGTCCGCTCCTTCCGGCAGCGTCGTGTCGTCCTCGGGCCGTCCCGGTCTCCGCCCTGGAACCAGCCCTGGTTTCAGCCCTTGCCGACCAGTTGCCGCGCGGCCGTGACGATCGCGTCCGCGTCGATTCCCGCGTCGCTCAGCTGCTCGGCGGGGGTCGAGGAGGCCGGCATCACGCGCACCGCGAGCCGGATCATCCGGGGCACCGGACGGCCGTCGCCGAACGCCTCGAGCACCGCGTCGCCCAGTCCGCCCTCGGGGTGATGGTCCTCCACGGTGACCAGTCGGCCCGTCGCCTCGGCGGCGGCGCGCAGCGTCTCGGCGTCCACCGGCTTGAGCGAGTACAGGTCGATGACGCGGGCCGGGATGCCCTCCTGGGCGAGCCGGTCGGCCGCCTCGATGGCCTCATGCAGGGTGACCCCCGCGCCGACCAGGGTGACCCGGTCGTCGTCGCTGGAGCGCACCACCTTGGAGCCGCCGATGGGGAAGCTCTCGGTGGGCGGGTAGATGACCGGCGTTCCGCCGCGAGTGGTGCGCAGATAGCGGATGCCGGACTCCTCGGCCATGGCCGCGGTCAGCTGGGCGGTCTGGTTGGCGTCGCACGGGTAGAGCACCGTGCTGCCGTGCACCGCCCGCATGGCGGCCAGATCCTCCAGGCCCATCTGCGAGGGGCCGTCCTCACCGATGGCCACCCCGGCGTGGGAGCCGATGAGGTTGAGGTCGGCGTCGCTGATGGAGGCCATCCGGATGAAGTCGTAGGCCCGGGAGAAGAAGGCCGCGAAGGTGGAGACGTACGGGTTCCAGCCGCGGGTCTGCATGCCGACGGCCGCGGCCACCAGCTGCTGCTCGGCGATGAAGAACTCGAAGTACCGCTCGGGGTGCTCCTTGTGGAAGTACTCCAGGCGGGTGGAGTCGCCCACCTCGCCGTCGAGCGCCACCACATCGCCGCGAGCGGTGCCGACGGCGGCCACCGCCGCACCGAACGCGTCACGGCTGGGCACCGAGTCGCCGGTGTTGTAGCGCGGCAGGGCCAGCGGACCCTCGGACGCGGGCCGGGTGGGGGTCACCGAGGGCGGGCCGAGCACCGGTACGGCCATGTTGCGTACGCCGCCGAGTTCGGCGATGGCCTCGTCCGCGTTCTTCAGCGGCTTGCCGTGCATGCCCTCGCGGTTCTCCACCGAGGCCACGCCACGGCCCTTCATGGTGCGGGCGATGATGGCGGTGGGGCGGCCGACGGTGGACATCGCCTCGGCGTAGGCGCGGTCGATGGCCTCGATGTCATGGCCGTCGATCTCGATGGTGTGCCAGTCGAAGGCGCGGATGCGCCGGGCGTAGGCGTCCAGGTCCCATTCGTGGCGGGTGGGCCCGCGCTGGCCGAGCCGGTTCACATCGATGATGGCGGTGAGGTTGTCCAGCCGCTCGTAGCCCGCGTGCTCGAACGCCTCCCACATCGACCCCTCGGCCATCTCGCTGTCGCCGCACAGCACCCAGACCCGGTAGGGCACATGGTCCAGCCGCTTGCCGCTCATCGCCATGCCCACGCCGTACGGCAGGCCCTGCCCGAGCGATCCGGTGGCCACGTCCACCCACGGCAGCCGGGGGGTGGGGTGGCCCTCCAGCCTGCTGCCGCGCTTGCGGAAGGTGATGAACTCTTCATCGCGGAGGGCCCCGGCCGCCTTGTACACCGAGTAGAGCAGCGGGGAGGCATGGCCCTTGGAGAAGATCAGGTGGTCATTGCCCGGGTGGTCGGGCTGCTCGAAGTCATAGCGCAGATGGTTTCCCATCAAGACGGCCAACAGGTCCGCCGCCGACATCGACGACGTGGGATGGCCGGACCCGGCGGCCGCGGCGGCACGCACCGAGTCCACACGGAGCTGCTGCCCGAGCTCGCTGAGTTGTTCGTGTCGCATTGTTCTCCTTCCAGGTTTCACCGGCGGTCAGCCGCCGCCCGGGCGGTCTGCGCGACTTCGGGCGACTCGGTGTCCAGCGGCACCGCCCAGGGCGGGATCACCCCGAGCTGCACCCCCTGGCGTGGCAGCACGGCGTCGAGCAGCCAGTCGGCGGCGACCCGGACCCGGTTCCCCGGCATCGCCATCAGGTGGTAGCCGCGGGTGAGCGCGTTGGCGATCGGCCCGGACAGCGGGATGTGCAGCGGGTCCGCGGCGGCCTGCACCCCGCCGAGGTCGACGGTGAACCCGAGGTCGTGGTGTTTGTACGGCTTGGCGGTGCCGCGCCCGAGGGAGGCCAGCAGATTGTGGCCCGCGACCTTCCCCTGCCGCTGGGCGTGCTGCGCGGTCATCGGGGTGAACTGGCCCGGCCGGGTCAGATCGGGCACCGCGGCGGCGTCCCCGCAGGCCAGCACGTCGGGATAGCCGGGCACGGCCAGATACTGGTCGACCCTCAGCCGGCCGCGTTCGGTCGGCAGCCCGAGCTGCTCCACCAGCGGGTCGGGGCGCACCCCGACACACCAGATCAGCGACCGGGTGTCGACGAACTCGCCGTCGTCCAGCAGCACGCCCTCCGAGGTGGCCTTCTTGACCGTGGTGCCGGTACGCACCTCCACACCCCGTTTGCGCAGCACCCGGTCGGCCGTGCGGGACAGCTTCTTGTCCAGCTCGGGAAGGACCCGGGGGGCGATGTCGAGCAGCATCCAGCGGGGCCGCGGCGCGTCGCGCAGCGAAGTGTTCTTCCGCGCGAGCGAGTCGGTGAAGAGCACCCCGTGGGCGGCCACCTCGGTGCCGGTGTAGCCGGCGCCGACCACCACGAAGGTGCGGCGGGCCTCCCGCTCCCGGGGGTCGGCGGCGGTGCCGGACATCTCTATCTGCCGGGTGATGTGGTCGCGCAGATAGAGCGCCTCGGGCATGCCGCGGAAGCCATGGGCGTGCTCGGCCACACCGGGGATCGGCAGCAGTTTGTTGACGCTGCCCACGGACAGGACGAGCCGGTCGTAGTCCATCTCGCCGGACCGTCCGTCCGGGTCCCGCCAGGAGACCTTGCGGGCGTCCAGGTCGACGCCGTGGACCTCGCCCAGCACCAGCCGGACACGCGGCAGGGTGCCGGTGAGGGAGACCGAGACACGCCGGGGTTCCAGGACCCCGGCCGCCACTTCGGGCAGCAGGGGCAGATACAGGAAGTAGTCGTTGGGATTGATCAGGACGATGTCCGCCGCGCCGCGCAGGGTGCGGGAGAGCGTACGGGCGGCCTGGTAACCGGCGAATCCGGCACCGACGATCACTATGCGTACTGGGCTCACACGAATCTCCCGGGCATACGGGGCCAGGGAGCACCAAGTGCCCGTGAGAACCCGGACCAAACGTGGGGCCCGATCGGCCCCGCCCCCGGGGCCGTGTTCGGGGGGCGGTTCCCGGCCGCGGTCCCGGGGGCGGGGCCGGGGTACGTCAGGGACGCGCGGACGCGCACGTCAGGGACGCGGCGTGTACGTCAGCGGCGCCGGCGGGCCGTCTGCGCGTCGATCCGCTCGTCCCAGTCGATGCGGTAGCCGGTCAGCCAGTCCGAGGAGCCGTTGCCCGCCCGGTCCAGCTTGCGCGGCATGGTGACATCGCGCAGGGCGCGCGCCACGGGCCCCGGCGCCGTGCGGCGGGCCATGCCCGCGCTGGCCGCGGCGACCTTCTCGACCCGCTCCCGGCGCAGCGCCTCGTAAGCGGCGAAGGCCGACTGGGGCGTGCGCAGATCGCGCAGGCATTTGGCGAGTACGACACCGTCCTCGATGGCCATCGAGGCGCCCTGTGCGGCGTTGGGCGCGCAGGCGTGCGCGGCGTCGCCGACGATGACCATGGCCTCCTCGGACCAGGCGGGGGTGGAGATGATGTCGTAGGCGGCGGTGGCCACGATGGTGTCGCCGGTGGCGCGGACCAGGTCGGCGGCGGGGGTGTTGTCCTCGGCGAAGAGCGTCAGCAGCCGCTCCCGCCACTGCTCGGAGGTGACGGCGGCGAGCTCGGCCTTGGACATCTCCTCGGCCGGGGCGTTGCAGAACCACCAGACCTCGCCGTCCGGGGCGGTGGTGCAGCCGAAGAACGCCTGCTTGCCGAAGATCATCGTGTAGGCGTCGGGGTCCGGGGGCGAGTCGGCGTCGCGGGTGTAGCCGCAGACGGTGTGCTGTCCGGTGTAGCGGGGCCGCGGCGCGGCCGCGTCGATGAGCCTGCGGACGAGCGAGTGGATGCCGTCGGCGCCGATCAGCATGTCGCCCACGGCGCGGCCACCGTCGGCGAAGGAGCCGACGATCCGGCCGTCGGGGCTGGTGTGGGCGGCGAGCAGCCGCTTGCCGTGCTCGACGCGCACTCCGCGGCGCACCGCCTCCTCGCGCAGCACCCGGGCGAGGGTGGCGCGCTTGAGTGTCACGGAGCCGAGGCCACCGTCCTGCGATCCGGACATGGGACGGTTGCCGAGCCGCTTGCCGGTGTTGCTGATGAAGTCGACGCGGCCGGCCGGGAAGGAGTTCTTCAGCACGGGTTCATGGGCGTCGATGGTGCGCAGTGCCTCCAGGCCGTTGGCGGCGACGACGAGGAACGCACCGGCGTCGATGGCGTCCGTGGGGTACGTCTCGTAGACGACCGCGTCGATGCCGGCTTTCCGCAGGGCCATCGCGGTCACCGTGCCGGCGATGCCGCCACCGATGATCAGGGCTGTGGTCATGGTGCTCCGTGACGTGGCGTGGGGTGTCGTGTCGTGTCGTGGGATTGCGACAGCACCATATGGCGGCCCGGAGCTCCCCGGGTCAAGAGCGTCACTTCAACTAACGGGCGCAGGGCGGCATTTGGGGCGGAACCCGGCAGGCAGCTACTTGAGCAGCCGGGACAGCCGCCGGTCGGCGAGCGGCTTGCCGCCGGTCTGGCAGGTGGGGCAGTACTGCAGCGAGGAGTCGCGGAAGGACACCTCGCGGACGGTGTCCCCGCACACCGGGCACGGCTGCCCGGCGCGGCCGTGCACCCGCATCCCACCGCGCTTCTCCCCCTTGAGGTCGGTGGCGGCCAGGCCGCGGGAGCGCTCGACGGCGGAGCGCAGCGTGGTGCCCATCGCCTCGTACACCCCGGCGATCTCCTCCTCGGTGAGGTCCGAGGCGAGCCGGTAGGGCGACATCCGGGCGGCGTGCAGGATCTCGTCGGAGTAGGCGTTGCCGATCCCGGCGATGACGCTCTGGTCGCGCAGCACCCCCTTGATCCGGTGGCGTACGCCGCGCAGCAGTCCGGCGAACGCCTCCGGGGTGAAGGAGTCGTCCAGCGGGTCCGGGCCCAGCCGGGCGATCCCAGGGACCTCCTGAGGGTCGCGGACCACGTACACCGCGAGCCCCTTGCGCGTCCCGGCCTCGGTGAGGTCGAAGCCGGAGCGCTCCGGCCCGGCCAGGAGCAGCCGCAGCGCGAGCGGGCCCTTGCCGGGCCGGGGCGGGGCCTCGGGGAGCCCGTCCCGCCAGCGCAGCCAGCCCGCCTTGGCGAGGTGGACCACCAGATGGGGGCCGTCGGTGGCCAGGTCGAGGAACTTGCCGTGGCGGGCCGCCGCCGTGACGGCGCGGCCCTCGAGCGCGCTCAGCGGCGGGTCGTAGGTCTTCAGGACGCTCACCGCCACGGGGAGGACGCGGGCGATCTCCCGGCCGGCGGCGCGCTCGGCCAGGATCGCGCTGAGGGCCTCCACCTCGGGCAGCTCCGGCATGCCACCAGTGTGCCGCAGGCCGGAGCGGAATCACCCGCGGCGGCCCGGGTGACCGATTCCCCCCGGTGCACCGCTCCGGGCTGCGGCCCCGCGCACCCTCCCTTAGCGTCTCATTTGTTCCCCATCGTCCCTGCCTGCCCCGTACGGAGCGTTCCCCATGGTCGACACCGGACAGCAGTCCGTACGCAGCGAGGCGGCACGCGGCGGTGAGGCACGCGTGGGCGAGACGGCGCGGCACGAGGTGGCGGGCGGGACGGCAGGCGCGGCGTACGAGGGCTATGAGGCGTACGAGGGCGGCAGCCCCGAGGCCGAACGGCTGCGCTTCCAGAAGCTGACGCACGAGCTGATGCGCATGCAGCGGTACTCCGACGGCACCGACGGCTCGGGCGCCCCGCGGCCGCTGCGCGCCTTCCGCGGCGAGGCGGCGCTGGGCGTGGAGAACGCCCGGCTGCGGTTCCGCGACGACCTTCCGCCGGAGCTGTGCGTGGGATACGCCCGGCCGGGCGCCGAGTACCCGGCCGTGGTGCGGCTGTCCAGCGCGGGCGGTTCCGAGGGGTACGGCGCCACGCCCGATCTGCGCCGGCTGGCGGTGCGGGTCCAGGCCGGTCCGGAGGAGACCCACGATCTGCTGGCCACCAGCTTCCCGGTGTCCCATGCCGCCGACGCGCATGAGTTCGTCGCCTTCGCCAAGGCCACGGCGGGCGCGGGGAGCACCGTGGAGAAGGCGTTCGGGCTCTTCGTCCGGCTGCCGCTGGCCGTCGGCTGGGCCACCGCCGACCGGATGCGCCGCAACATGCGGATCGCCACCCGCCACACGGTGGGCTCGCTGGCCCGCGAGACCTTCTGGAGCCGGGGCGCGATCCTGTGGGGCCCGGCCGGTCCGGTGCGCTACCAGCTGCGTCCGGCGCCCGGCGGCACCCCCGCTCCCCCACCCGACGGCGGCGACCCCGGCTATCTCCACCGTGAGCTGGCGATGCGGCTGTCCACGGGTGACATCGCCTTCGAGCTGTGTGTGCAGCGCTATCTGGACGACCGCCGCACCCCGGTCGAGGACGGTTCGGTGGAGTGGCGGGAGAGCGACGCGCCGGTCGTCCCGGTCGCGGTACTCACCGTGCCGTGCCAGGACCTGGACAGCGCCCGGGCCCGGTCCGCGGCCCGCCGGGTCGAGCAGCTGGCGTTCAACCCCTGGCACACCACCGAGGAGTTCCGTCCGCTCGGCAATCTCAACCGGGCCCGCAAGGCCGCGTACGAGGCCGCCGCGGCGCACCGGCTCGGCCTGCGCTTCCCCACCGCCGAGCAGCGGCCCACCGCGCCGCTGCCCGCCCCGGTGCGCGCCGCCTTCGACCTCCCGGTGCGCGCCGCCTTCGACCTGCCGGTGCGGGCCGCCTTCGACCTGGTCGACCGCTGTGTGCCCTGGCACCGGCTGCCGGCGCCGCTGGGGCTGCTCAACCCGGCCGCGCTGGGCCGGACGCTGCGCCGGCTCGGCCTCGTCGAGGGGGACGACGCATCCGAGGCCCCGCAGCGCCCCGCCGCGGCCGGGGAGAGACCCCGGGTGGCGCGCTCGTACGACGGCCCGACGGGCGATCCGGCGGTGGCGCGGAGGGACGTGGCCGGGGCCGCCTCCGGCCGTGGCCTCGCACCGCTCCACCGGCCCGATCTGATCCATGTGCCCCACCCCGCCACGGTCGCCGGACAGTTGCTGCACCGGGAGCGCTTCCGGCCCGCCACCTCGCTCAATGTCCTGGCGGCCACCTGGCTCCACCTCCAGTCCCCCAACTGGGTGGACGGCGCCTGCCACCGGTGGGACGGCTCGCGGATGTACGGCGGCGGGCCGCGTCTGGAGGACGGCCATCTGCCGCTGGGCCCGGGCGGGGTGCCGCCGATCGGCACGCCCGGCGGCTGGTGGCTGGGGCTCAGCGCGATGCACACGCTCTTCGCCCGTGAGCACGACGCGGTCCACGAGGCGCTGCGCCGCACCCATCCGTCGATGAGCGGGGAGTCGGCGCACCACACGGCCCGGCTGGTGGTCTCCGCGCTCATCGCCAAGATCCATACAGTGGAGTGGATCCCGGCGATCCTCGCCACCGGGATGAGCGACATCGGCTCGAAGACCAACTGGCAGGGCCCGCCCGCCCATTGGCTGTCCCGGCTCGGCCTGTGGCTGTTCGAGGCGAGCGCGTCGGCGGGTCGCCCCGGTGGCGTACCGGACCACCCCGAGATGTCGTCCGCGCTCGCCGAGGAGTTCATGGCGGTCTATCGGACGCATCCGCTGCTCCCGGACGACGTCGAGCTGTGCGACCACCGTTCGGGGCGGCGGACGCGGTCGCTCGGCTTCGACGAGGTGCGGGGCCCGGCGGCCGAGGCGGTGCTGCGCAAGACGGGGCTCGCCGACACCCTGTACTCCTTCGCCATCGCGCATCCGGGCGCGATCACCCTCAACAACTGCCCGTACGCACTGCGGCGTTTCGAGCGGGACGGCGAGATCGTGGATCTGCCGGTGGTGGATCTGGCGCGGGCCCGGCGGCGGGGCGTACCGCGGTACAACGACTTCCGGGCCCGGCTGGGCACCCCCCGGATCCGCTCCTTCGAGGAGCTGTCCCCCGATCCGGACACGGTCGCGCGGCTCGAAGCGGTCTACGGCTCGGTCAACCAGATCGACACCTTGGTGGGGCTGTACGCGGAGAACCGGCCCGAGGGGTTCGGCTTCAGCGAGACAGCGTTCCGTGTGCTGCTGCTCATGGCCACCCGGCGGATCCAGGACGACCCCCTCCTGACCGTGGACTTCCGGCCCGAGGTGTATACGCGGCTGGGGCTGGACTGGGTGGCGAAGTCCAGCATGACCTCGGTGATCCTGCGGCACTGCCCGGAGCTGGCCGGGCTGCTGCCGCGCGGGGCGAGTCCGTTCGCGCCCTGGCGGCCGGTGGCGCCGTCCCTGTCCTGACCGCCGCACCCGGGCTCTCCGAGCGGACCGCGCCCGACTGGACCGGTTTACCGACGCGCTATCGTGTGGCGGCTCCCCGCGTCCCCCCGCTGCGGCGGCTCGGCCTGCCCGCCGTGGTGGCCGGGCACCCCTCGCTCGCGGACGGGTTCACCTCGGTGTGGACGGACGACGCCACGGCGGTCACCGAGGCGGTGCGCTATCTGGTGGCGCTGGGCCACCGCCGGTTCGCCCGGTGGGCGGCGCCCCCGGGCTCGGGCACACCACGATCCGCGAGGCCGCCTTCGAGGCCGCCGTACGGGAGGCGGGGCTGGGCGAGGGCCACACGGTGGCCACGGACT
>NZ_JAAAYH010000336.1:0-9969 GCF_018035285.1 Streptomyces sp. MK37H
AGTTCTCGGGGATTTCGGAATGCGCCTGGCGGTTCGTGATGGACCGAGCGGCCGTCAGGCGACCTTGTGGACGGCCGGTTCGGGCGCCTTCACACCCAGCCGGTCCAGGAGCTCGGTACGCAGCTCGGCGAGGAGCGGATCGGCGATGTCGCGCGGCCGGTCCCGGTCCACCCGGATCTGATGCGCGATGACGCCCCCGTCCATCACCAGGACGCGGTCGGCGAGCAGCAGCGCCTCCTCCACGTCATGCGTGACCAGCAGCACCGCGCAGCCGCGCCGCTGCCACAGCTCGGCCACCAGCTGCTGCGCGGTGATCCGGGTGAGCGCGTCCAGCGCGCCGAACGGCTCGTCCAGCAGCAGCAGATCGGGTTCGCGCACCAGCGCACGGGCGAGCGAGGCGCGCTGGGCCTCACCGCCGGAGAGGGTCTTGGGCCAGGCGTCGATGCGGTGGCCGAGACCGACCTCGTTCAGCGCCCGCTCGGCCACGGCCCGCCCGGGGCGGCCGGGCAGCCCGAGCAGCACATTGCGCCAGACCCGCTTCCAGGGCATCAGCCGGGGTGCCTGGAAGGCGACGGCCTTGCGGCGCGGCACCAGCACCTCGCCCTCGATCTCCCGGTCCAGTCCGGCGAGCACCCGCAGCAGTGTGGACTTGCCGCAGCCACTGCGGCCGAGCAGCGCCACGAACTCGCCCGCCGGTACGTCGAGTTGGAGATTGTCGATGACCGCGCGACCATCGAACGAGCGGGTCAGCGAGCGCACCCGCACCGCGGCATCGCCACTCGCGTCGCCCGTCTCCTGCCCCGACTCCTTCTTCAACTCCTCGCCCAGGGCGTTCACTTGCCGGTGAAGTTCGGTCGCCATTGCAGCAGCAGCCTCTCCAGAGTGCGGACGATGAAATCGGCGAGCAGGCCGAGGGCGGCGTAGACGATCAGGCAGACCACGATCACATCGGTCTGGAAGAACTCCCGTGCGCGGTTGAGCAGAAAGCCGATCCCGTCGTCGGCGTTGATGGTTTCGCCGAAGACCAGCGCCAGCCAGGCGGTGGCGAGGGAGTAGCGCAGCCCGGTCATCGCGCCGGGGAGCGCCCCGGGCAGCACCACATGGCGGATCAGTCCCCAGCGGCCGAGCCCGAGCGAGTTCCCGGCCTCGATGAGCTGGGCGTCCACGCCGCGGATGCCCGCGTAGACGTTCAGATAGAGATGGAAGGTGACGCCCAGCGCGATCAGCGCGATCTTCGGGGCCTCGCCGATGCCCATCCAGATGATGAACAGCGGGATCATGCCGACCCAGGGGATGCTGCGCAGCATCTGTACACTCGCGTCGACGAGGTCCTCGCCGAGCCGGGAGAGCCCGGAGACCAGCGCGAGCGAGACGCCGATGACACCGCCGAGCGCCAGCCCGATCAGCACCCGCTGTACGGACACCAGCATGGCGTGCGGGAGGGTGCCGTCCTTGAGCAGGTCGGAGGCGGTATCGGCGATGGTGCCGGGGGAGGCGAGGGTGTCG
The DNA here is from genome assembly GCF_018035285.1 of Streptomyces sp. MK37H. Taxonomy (NCBI): domain Bacteria; kingdom Bacillati; phylum Actinomycetota; class Actinomycetes; order Kitasatosporales; family Streptomycetaceae; genus Streptomyces; species Streptomyces sp. MK37H. The sequence continues at coordinate 1,507 of NZ_JAAAYH010000336.1, forward strand.
GAGGGCAGCACACCGGTGGCGCTGGACACCTGCCAGAGCACCAGCAGCAGAAGGGGTCCGGTCGTACGGCGCAGCCATCGCGGCACGGTGCGGCGGCGCGCGGAGAGCGGCACGACCGGTTCGAGAACCGGGGACATGGGGGCTCCACAAAGGGGTACGCCTCGACGCCCGTACAGGCCCGTACACGCCGCACGAAACGACGATCAGCACGGTACGGCGGAACGAGACCGAGGCGAGGGGGAGGAGAGGTGGGGAAGGGAGAGAAAGGTCAGCGGAGGCCGGGACACGCGGCGGACGCCACCCGCAGCAGGTCGATATGACCGCGCGTGGTGAGCAGGGCTGACGTAGACATGCCCTCGAAGCTAGCGAGGACGTCCGGAACCGGTCAACGGTGTCTTGCCCCTCGGACCTTTGTTGCGGGAGTTTTACGCGACGGCGTATCAGGATGGTTCCATGAGCGCATTCCGTACCCACACCATCAGCGTCACCACCGGATCCACCGAGACCGTCGCCGACCTCACCACCGACTGCGAGGCGTATCTGCGCGAGGTGGCGGACGGCGGTGACGGCCTGCTCAACGTCTTCGTCCCGCATGCCACGGCCGGGATCGCCATCCTGGAGACGGGCGCCGGCAGCGACACCGATCTGCTCTCCGCCCTCCGCGACCTCCTCCCCGCCGACGACCGCTGGCGCCACCGCCACGGAAGCCCCGGCCACGGCCGCGACCACGTCCTCCCCGCCTTCGTACCCCCGCACGCCACCATCCCGGTCATCGGCGGAAGGCTGGCGCTGGGCACCTGGCAGTCGGTGTGCCTGGTCGACACCAACCGGGACAACCCCGACCGCCAGGTCCGGCTGAGCTTCCTGGGCTGACGTGGGCTGACCTGGGCTGACGTGGGCTGACGTGGTCACTCCCGCAGGCCCGCCAGTGCCACCGCCCGGCGGCGCAGGGCGAACGCGGCGGGGGCGACCGACGACACCACGGCGAGTACCGCGCACGCGGCCACGGCCGCGCCGATCGCCGTCCAGGGGACGTCGATCGTGGTCCGCACCGACAGCAGGGCCAGGGCGCTCCACATGCCCACCAGGTTGAGCCCGGTGACCAGGAGGCCGAGGACCGCGCCGACCGCGACCACCGTCAGCGCCTCGGCGCCCACCAGCCGCAGCACCTGCCAGGTGGTGGCTCCGGCCAGGCGCAGCACGGCCAGTTCGCGGACGCGGTCGGAGGTCGCCATGACCATGGTGTTGGCCACGGAGATGCCCGTGTAGAGGAGGGCGATGCCGAGGACCAGCAGGAAGCCGAGCCGGGTCGTGCGGTTGGTCTCGGGGTAACTCGCCTTCACCCATTGGTCCTTGGTGAAGACGTGGCCGCCGGTCGTGCGTACCGCCGCACGCAGCCCGGTGGCCGCGGCGTCCGCGTCGGTGCCGCGCGCGAGGGCGATGTCGACCCGGTCCACGGTCGCGCCCGGGGCGTTGCGCGGGGTGACGTAGACGCCGTTGTCGCCGGTGCCGGTGGCCATCACCGCGGCGATCCGCAGCGATCTCTTCGTACCGTCGCCGAGCCACACCCGCACCCGCTCGCCCACGGTGTGGCGTGGCCACTCGCCATTGACGATGATCGAGTCGTCATCGAGATCGCTCGCCTTCCCGGCCTCGATCGGCAACCGGGTCGTGGCGGTGAGCGGGCCCGGATCGGCGGCATGGGCATCGGACTCCAGGAGCGACACGCCGTCCTCCAGGACGTACACGGCACTTGACGAGGTCGCGGACATCTCGACACCGGGCACATCGCGCAGCCTGCGCAGCGTCGCCGTATCGAAGCCCGCGCCCCCGGCCGGGGTGATGACGAAGCCGGCGGCCGTCTGCTGACGGGTCTCGGTGGCCCGCGCCCGGTTCAGCGTCGCGGTGGCGCCCAGGAGCGAACCGGCGAGGGCGACCGTGACCAGTACGGGCGCCGCGATCGCGGCCGTGCGGCGCACACCGGCGGCGGCGTTCTCCCGCACCAGCATGCCGCCGGCACCGGGCAGCCGGGCCGGGAGCCAGGCGATCAGCCGGGTCAGCGGGCGCACCGCCACCGGCGCGAGCGGCGCGACCGCGCCGATCAGCAGCATCGGCCGGCTCACATAGGTCTTCCGGTGCAGCAGGTCGCCCGGGTCCGTGAGCAGGCTCAGGCACAGCGTCACGGCGGCGGTCACCAGCAGGGCCAGGCCGGAGAGCCATCGGCCCCAGGTCATCGTCCCGCCCGTCGTGGTGTCCGCGGACGCCTCGCGCAGTGCCTGGGCGGGGCCGGTGCGGCCCGCCCGCCAGGACGCGGCCGCCGCACCGCACAGCGCGACGAACAGCCCCGTCCAGAAGGCCAGGTGGTACGGCCAGATGTGGTCGCCGATGGTGAACCAGCGCGGCGCGAGACCACCGTCGACCACCCGGCCGGCCAGCCGTGGCGCACCGTACGCGCCGAGCAGACAGCCGGTGGCCGAGGCGAGCACGCCGACCACGAGCGCTTCGGCGAAGACCATCCGGCGGATCTGGCCCGGAGTCGCCCCCGCCACGCGCAGCAGCCCGAACTCCCGGCGCCGCTGGGCGACCGCGAACGCGAAGGTGGAGGCCACCACGAACACCGACACGAAGGCGGCGACACCCCCGGCCGTGCCGAACATCGCGTTCATCGCCGCGAGGGCCTCGCGGTCCCGGTCCGGGTCGGGGTCGGCGTGGCGGCGTCCTGGCCCGGTGAGGACCCGGACACCGTCGCCGTCGCTGCCGCGCAGCGCCTCGCGGACAGCCGCCGGGTCGGCGTCCACGACGAGTTGGACGGCGGCCGGTGACAGTCGGGCGGCGCGCGCGTCGGTGTAGAAGACGGCGTTCTCGAAGCCGCGCCCCGCGACGGTTCCGACGACCCGTACGGTGCCGCGATCGGTCCGTACACGTTTCCCCGGCTTCGCCCAGTCCCCGCTGACCACGACCTCGTCCGCCGCGCGGGGCGGGCGTCCCGCGTCGATCCGGTACGGGGCGAAGGCGGCGGTGGACCAGGGGTGCCCCACCAGGTCGTCCGGTCCGCCCCGCGCCCGTACGGCGAACGACCGGTCCACGACGACGGAACCGAGCCTCCGCAGCTTCGCGACGGTCCCGGCGGGCACGGCGCGCGGATGTGCGAGCCTCCGGACCTGGACACCGGCCGAGGTGTCCACCCGCAGGGTGTCGGCTCCCCTGACCACGACCGGCGCGGCGGCGAACCGCTCGGGTCCGCGGCCGGGCGCGTCCAGGGACGAGGCGAGCGCCAGGCCCATCACCGCGGTCAGCGCGACGCCCAGCGCGAGGGCGACGAAACTGCCGGCGAAGGTGGCCCAGCGAGTGCGCAGGGTACGCAGGGCGACGCTCAGCACGGCGCGGCCTCCAGCGTGGCCATGTGCGCGGCGATGGTGTCGGCACCGGCCCCGGCCAACTCGCCGCTCACCCGCCCGTCGACGAGGAAGAGCACACGGTCGGCGCAGGAGGCGGCCACCGGGTCGTGCGTGACCATGACGATCGTCTGGCCCTCGCCGTCGACCATGCCGCGCAGCAACGTCAGCACCTCACGGCCGGTCCGCGAGTCGAGGGCACCGGTCGGTTCGTCGCCGAAGAGCACATCGGGCCGGGTGATCAGGGCGCGGGCCAGGGCGACGCGCTGCTGCTGGCCACCGGACAGCTCCGCCGGGCGGTGCCGCGCCCGCTCGCCGAGCCCGACCTGCTGGAGCGCCTCACGCACCCGGGCCTTGGCGGGGCGGTGGCCGGCGAGGCGCAGAGGCAGCGTCACGTTCTGCTCCGCGGTCAGGGACGGCAGCAGGTTGAACGCCTGGAACACGAACCCGACGCGCCGGCGGCGCAACAGGGTCAGCCCGGTCTCGCTCAGCTTCGTCAACTCGGTCCCGGCCACGGTGACCGACCCCGATGTGGGACGGTCCAGCCCCGCGGCGCACTGCAGCAGCGTCGACTTGCCGGAGCCGGAAGGGCCCATGACGGCGGTGAACGATCCCCTGGGGAACGACAGCGAGACGTCGTCGAGCGCCGTCACCGCGCCATCCCCCGAACCATAGCGTCTGCTGACGGAACGCAACTGGATCACGTCGTTGTTCATCTGTCCCCATTCCGCGGTGTCGCCTTCTCGGTGACCTCACGAAACCGCGCGGGGACACGGCGCCGCAGTACGGCAGGGGCGAGACCTGGGGTAGGGCCAGGCATACCCCCGAAGGACTCCCTGGCCCGATGGCACCGGCGGCGTGGGGCCTTCTACGGTGACCTCCATGCATCCGCGGAACGTGTGGCACGCCATGTCCGGACCGGGCTTCCTGCTGTCGTCGTGGCCGTGGCGCTCCGCCGGATATCTGCTCACCGGAGCCGTGACCGGTGGCGTCGCGCTCGTGGTGATCGCGGCCACGGCGGCGGCCGGAGCCGTTCTCGCCCTCGTCCTGGTGGGGATCCCGCTGCTCGTGCTCGCGGCCCTCGCCGGAATCCCGGTGGCCTGGGTGGAGCGCCACCGGATGCGCCTGATCGACGCGGACCCCGCCGTCGACCCGCACCGGGCGCCCCTCGCCCATGGCCTGTGGGCCTGGCTGACCACGCGCATGAGGGAGCGGGCGACGTGGCGGGAGCTGGGCCACGCCCTGCTGTTCGCGGTGCTGCTGTGGCCCGTCGACGCGCTCGTCGTCGCCGTTGCCCTGCTCTGCCCGCTGTCCATGGTCGCGACGCCGCCGCTGATGGCCATGGTCGGCGGGGGCCAGGAGATCAAGGTGCTCAAGCAGTGGACCGTCACCACCTGGCCGGCGGCCTTCGGTATCGCCGTCCTCGGTGTGGTGCTCCTGATGCTGGGTGCCTATGCCCTGGGGGTGGTGGCGGGCGCCCGGGCCGGACTGACACGACTGCTGATCGCTCCGCGTGAGGCCGAACTGGGCACGAGGGTCGTCGAGTTGACCCGTTCCCGCCTCCGGCTCGTGGACGCCTTCGAGGCGGAACGGCGGCGCATCGAGCGCGATCTGCACGACGGGGCGCAGCAGCGGCTGGTGGGACTGACGATGACGCTCGGTCTGGCCCGCCTGGACGCACCTCCCGGACCGGTCGCCGATCAGCTCGCGAAGGCCCATGAGGAGGCGGACAAGGTGCTCGCGGAGCTGCGCGAACTCATCCGCGGCATCCACCCCAAGGTGCTGTCGGACCACGGCCTCCCCGCGGCCGTCGCCGACGCCGCGGACCGCTCCGCGATCCCCGTGGACGTGGATCTGGCCCTGTCCGGACGGCTGCCCCAAGCGGTCGAGGCCGCCGCGTACTTCGTCGTCCGCGAGGCCCTCACCAACATCGCCAGGCACAGCGCGGCCAGCCGCGCGGAGGTGAGCGGAGGACACCGGGACGGATGGCTGTTCCTCCAGGTGCGCGACAACGGCCGGGGCGGTGCGGACGCCGGCACCGGAACCGGCCTGACCGGACTCGCGGACCGGGTTGCGGCGCTGGATGGCAGAATCTCCCTGTCCAGTCCGCCGGGCGGACCGACCCTGTTGCGTGTGGAGATTCCTTGCGTACGGACCGACCGCTCCGCGTAGTACTGGCCGAGGACAGTGTGCTGCTGCGGGAGGGGCTCATCGGCCTGCTCGGCCGCTGCGGGCACGACGTCGTCGCGGCCGTCGGCGACGCTCCCGCACTGCTCGCCGCGGTCGAGGAGCACGCTCCGGACATCGTCCTGACGGATGTGCGGATGCCCCCGGGGTTCCAGGACGAGGGCCTGCGCGCGGCGGTGCGGCTGCGCGAGAAGCGGCCCACGCTGCCCGTCCTGGTCCTCAGCCAGTACGTGCAGCGGACATACGCCTCGGAACTGCTGGACTCCGGTGACGGAACGGGCGTCGGCTACTTGCTGAAGGACCGGGTCGGACAGGTGGCGGACTTCGTGGCCGCCCTGTGCGAGGTCGCGGACGGTGGCACCGTCGTCGACCCCGAGGTGGTACGCCAGCTGCTGCGCCGACGCCGCGATCCGCTGGAGCGGCTCACCGCGCGGGAGCGGGAGGTGCTGGGGCTGATCGCGGAGGGCAGGTCGAACGGTGCCATCGCCCGTGCACTGGTCGTGTCCGAGGCGGCCGTGGGCAAGCACATCGGCAGCATCCTCACCAAGCTGGACCTTCCTCCGGCGGAGGAGACACACCGCAGGGTGCTGGCGGTCCTCGCCTATTTGCGGGCGTGACGCGGAGGATGTAGGCGCGTCCGCCCGGCTATCGCTTGCCCGTGAGGTTCTCCATCACCTCGTAGACCTGATCCGGGGTGAGCGGCGGACGACCTCGCCGAGCACTACTGGGACATGTACACCAAGCGCGACCGCGTCGAGCAGTTCCACCCCGAGCCCCCGGCTACGCAGACCACCGACGGGTGACCCGCGGGGCCAGGGACCCGGGCTGTGCGGCTACGCCCAGCAGCCGTTGACCGTGGCGGCCAGGCCGTCGAGGGTGTCCTTGGTGGCGGCCGGGTCGGCGGAGGACTGGTTCTCGATGAAGGAGAAGACCTTCCACCGGCCGTCCTCCGCCTTCGTCAGGCCGCTGAGCGCGATGGCGCCGGTCAGCGTGCCCGTCTTGGCCTTGACCTGGCCGACGGCGCACTGGGAGTCCGGGGTGTCGAAGCGTCCCCACTCGGGGCCCAGAGTGCTGCCCGCCTCGCCCGCCACGGGCAGGCCCTCGTCGATGGAGCGCAGCAGTCCGCGGTAGCGCGGATCGGTGAGCAGGTCGAGGATGTCCGCCACGGTCCGTGCCGGGATGCGGTCCGCCCGGGAGAGCCCGCTGCCGTCGTGGATCTCGAAGTTGGCCATCGAGACCCCGTAGTGGCGGCTGAGGACGTCCCGCACCACGGCCGTGCCGTCCTCGTAGGTGGCGGGCCTGCCGGCGCCGAGCGCGGTCATGCGCAGCACCGTCTCGGCGATGTCGTTGTCGCTCTTCTTGAGCATCTTCTTGATCGTCTCGGACAGCGTGGGGGACAGGTGCTGCCCCACCGGGACATCCGTCGCCGAGGCCGTGCCGCGAGTGACCTCGCCGTCGACGGTGACGCCCTGGTCGGCGAGTTGCTGGGCGAAGACCTTCCCCGCGTCGATGGAGGTGTCCGCGGACAGCTTGCCGTCCACCACCAGGGAGCGCACCGGCGACACCTGGTCGTCGTAGTAGGAGTCGTTCCAGCCGGTGGCGAGGGTCGGCTCGGGGAAGAGGCTGTCGTCGATGCGGACCTTCACCGAGTCCAGGCCCCCGAGCTTGACCCCGGCGGCGGCCGTCTTGGCGAGCTCGGTGAGATCCGCGGTGGTCAGCATGCGGTCGCCGCCGCCGATGAGGGTGAGCGTGCCGTCGCCGTAGACCACCTTGGTGGTGAACCGGTGCTCGGGGCCGAGCACGGTCAACGCCGCCGTGGCGGTGGCCAGTTTGGCGTTGGACGCGGGCATCAGCGCGGTGTCGGCGTCATGCCCCCAGATGACCTTGTCGGAAGCGGAGTCCAGCACGATGCCGCTGAAGGTGCCGCCGAGACTCGGGTTCTGCGCGCGGGTGTTGAGGTTCTCCGCGATCCGCTGCTCGGCGGGGTCCAGCCCGTCGGCGGCCACGGACTGGGCCGTCGTGGTGGTCTTGGTGCTCTTGTCGGCGGCGAGCGCCGACGGAGCGGACAGCAGCGCGCCCGTGACCGGGACCGCCGCGACGATGAACGCGCGGCGCACGGCGAGACTCATGGGCTTGGCTTTGCGATGACGCCCGGTGGACGAGGTCGCGCTGGACATGGGGGCTCCGGGGCGCGTAGAGGGAGATGGGGGGTGGTGAAACGAAGCACTCACTTTAGCCGTAGCTGATCACCTTCGTCCCGTCGATCCGTGGACATGTGGTGAAGCCGATGCGGAGATAGGTCACTGCACCGACTCCTCCGGCTATTTACGAGATGTTGCGACCACCGTTGAGAACGATCGCGTCGCCGTCCGTATCCATCGGCGTCGGGCTGTGCCCTCCACTCCGGGACGGGTGGGGGAGCGCGCTCCGACGTGGCCGAGGGCAAGGCGTCCCCGGCGTATGAAGACTGCCGATGAGGGGCGAAGGATGAGGAACAAGAAGAGACACAAGCGATCCAGGGTCATCGGGCTGACCGTGGTCGGAGTGACCGCACTGGCCGTGGGTGGCGGGGCTCTCCTGATGACCGACAACGATGCTTCCGCCGCCCGCCAGTCGGCCGGGCAGCAGGCGTCGGCGCGGACGGCCATGACCGTCAAGTGCCCGGATGCCGCGACCCGTCTGGCGAGTGTGCCGCAGCAGGCGCGGCCCACCGTGGACAAGGAACTGGCGACGATGGACAGCCAGGTGGCCGACGCCTACAAGCAGTTGGCCGCGCGCGGCCCCGGTGCCGACCGGGACTGGGTACGCACCCGGGTGCTGGAGCCGCTGACCGCCCAGCGGCGTGGCGCGCTGGACCGCATCGGGAACGAGATCGGCCGGG
>NZ_JAAAYH010000337.1:0-9917 GCF_018035285.1 Streptomyces sp. MK37H
AGTCGCGCGCCTACTGGTGCTACAGACCGGTGGGTTTCACATCTGCCGGGGGACGGCGAGACGCGCATCCCGCGTCGAACGCCGTGAGCGCGCACCCCCCAACCCCTGATGCGCCGCCACGCGTCGCGGTCACAGCCCCGCGTGGCGAACAACGGCCCACCGCTCCCCCCCACTTGGAGGGCCATCATGGCTTCACCCACGATCACCCTGGTCACGGCGACACCGAGCCCCGCCGTGACCGGGCAGTCGGTCACGCTCACCGCCACCGTGATACCGGTCGGCGCCGGAACGCCCACGGGCACCGTCACCTTCGTGGTCAGCGGCGGTCCCACCCTGAACGGGACGCTGTCCGGCGGGACCGCCTCGGTCACCGCGAGCGGTCTGGGCGTCGGCGTCCACATCGTCACCGCCACCTACAACGGCGACGCCAACTTCACCCCGTCCACCGGCACCACGGCCGTCGTCGTGATCCAGGCGTCCACGACGACATCGGTGACGTCGGCGCCGGACCCCTCGACGCTGGGGCAGCCGGTGACGTTCACCGCCACGGTCACCCCGATCGCGCCCGCCACCGGGCCCCCGACCGGCACGGTCACCTTCGTGATCAGCGGCAGCGGGGGCGGTACGTTCACCCAGCCGCTGTCCGGCGGCGCGGCCACGCTCACCCTCAGCACCCTCGGTGTCGGCACCCACACCGTGGTCGCCATCTACAGCGGTGACGCCAACTTCCTGCCGTCCACCGGCACCGACACCCACACCGTGAACCCCGGGCCCGCGGCCACGACCACGACGCTGATGTCCTCGGTGAACCCGTCCGTGTTCGGGCAGCCGGTGACCTTCACCGCCACGGTCACGCCGAACGCGCCCGCCACCGGGACCCCGACCGGCACGGTCACCTTCGTGATCAGCGGCAGCGGGGGCGGTTCGTTCACCCAGCCCCTGTCGGGCGGCACGGCGACGTTCACCACCAGCGGCCTGGGCACGGGTTCGCACACCGTGACGGCCAACTACAGCGGTGACCCCAACTTCGCCGCGTCGTCGTCGGCGACACTGACGCAGGTGGTGAACCTGGCGGTGTCGACCACCTCGCTCAGCTCCAACCCCAACCCGGCCGAGGCCGGCTCGCCCATCGACTTCGTCGCCTTCGTGGCAGCCGTCGCGCCCGCCGGCGGCACCCCGACGGGCACGGTCACCTTCACCCTCACCGACGGTGCGACCACCATCACCATCGGGCAGCCCGTGGACGCCTTCGGATTCGCCTTCGTCTCCGACGCGGAGCTGCCGGAAGGCGAGTGGGACGTCAGCGCGGTCTACTCGGGCGACGCCAATTTCGGAGCCTCGGGCGTCTCCGAGTACACACAGATCGTCACCGGCGCCTAGGCCCGCGACCACGACCTGACCGCACAGCACCGAGCCCCGCCACTGCCCGAGAGGGGCGGTGGCGGGGCCCAGCCACGCGGCGCCGGGGAACATACCGGCGCATATATGCCCTATATGCGGGTAAATGCGAAGTGTGTACGGCAAGACGCCACGATGGGGAACGCTCCTGCTGGCCGTCCTCGTCGCCCTGACGGCGGTGCTGCTCACCGCCGGGGGCGCGCATGCCGAAACGGATGTGAACAAGATCGGCAAAGCGCTGCGCAATAGCCCCGTGTACGTCGATCCCGGCGCCTCCGACGCCTTGAGCGCCGGACAGGCCCGTGCCCTGGTGGCGCACATCCGCAAGGCGGATGTGCCGGTCTACGTGGCCGTTCTGCCGGACAACCCCGCGTACGGCGGAGAGCGCGTCTTCGGGCGGCTGCGCGCCGCCGTCGACCGCCCCGGCGTCTACGCGGTGGCGCTCGGCTCCTCCTTCGGCGCCGCCTCCGACACCTCGGTGCTGCCCGGACGCACCTCGCAGGCGCTGGCGGAGCGGAACCTGCGGCAGCACCCGCACGACCTCGCCGCCGTCCTGAACGGCTTCGTGACCGACACGGCCAGCGCGATCCACGACCGGACCGGCCAGGGGACCGGCGGCGACCAGGGCGCGCGGGGCTCCACCTTGTCGATGGGGGACGCGGTGGCGGTGCTGATCGTCCTGGCCGCCGTCGGCGGAAGCGGCCTGTACATGCTGCGGCGCACCCGCAAGCAGCGCCGCGAGCGCGAACGGGCCGAGCTGGAGCAGGTGCGCGGCGCGGTGGAGGAGGACATCACCGTGTACGGCGAGAAGCTCAGCGGGAGCCACTTCGACCCCGCCGATCCCGCGTCCACCCCCGAGATGGCGGACGACTACGGTCGCGCCCTGGACGCCTACGAGGAGGCGAAGGCCAGGTCGGCCGCCGCCCGGCGGCCCGAGGACGTACGGCCGGTGACCGAGGCGCTGGAGGAGGGCCGTTTCGCGCTGGCGGTGCTCGAAGCCCGTCGCGAGGGCGGCCCGCTGCCCGAGCGGCGCCCACCGTGCTTCTTCGACCCGCGCCACGGCCCCTCGGTCCGGGACGTCCCGTGGGCGCCCCCGGGCGGTACCCGGCGCTCCGTCCCCGCCTGCGCCGCGGACGCCACCCGCATCGACGACGGCCTCTACCCGGACGCCCGCACCGTCCCGGTCGGCGGCGACCGGCGCCGCCCGTACTGGGACGCCGGTCCGGCCTACGGGCCCTGGGCGAGCGGCTACTTCGGCGGCTACGGCTCGATGCTGCTGCCCGGGCTGCTGGTCGGCACGCTGCTGGGCGGGTCCCTCGGCCCCGACTACGGGACCGGCGCGTTCGACGGTGGCTTCGGCGACGGCGGGGACGGCGGCGACTCCGGCGGTGGCTTCGACGACGGCGGTTTCGGCGGTGGCTTCGGCGACGGCGGTGGCTTCGGGGGAGGCTTCGGCGACGGCTGACCCCCGCGCCGGCACACGGCCCGCAGACAACCCGGCACCCGCCCTGTGCGCGGTGCGTACGCGGTGCCCTGACCACGGGGAACGCGCGCCGCACGGGGCGGATGGTGTGCGCGGGGAAGGCCGTCGAGCGCTGCGCTATCCGGGGTAATTCGGCGGCACATCCCTGGCGGCCGGCGGCGAGTCGCGCGCCTACTGGTGCTACAGACCGGTGGGTTCCACATCTGCCGGGGGACGGCGACGCGGGATGCCCCCGCGTGGATCGCCGTATGCGCGCACCCCTGACCGCCGATGAGCAGCCGCGCCTTGTTCCCTCATGCGTGGCGAGTAACGGCCCACCACCCCACACCACTTGGAGGGCCAGCCATGGCCACGCCCACGATCACCCTGGTCACGGTCTCACCCAACCCCGCCACCTTCGGGCAGTCGGTCACGCTCACCGCCACCGTGATCCCGCTCGGCACCGGAACCCCCACCGGCGACGTCACCTTCGTCATCACCGGTGGCCCCACCGTGACCGGGACCCTGTCGGGCGGGACGACCTCGGTCACCGTCCCCAACCTGAGCGTCGGCTCCCACGCCGTCCTCGGCAACTACAACGGTGACACCGACTTCTCCCCGTCCACCGGCGCCAACGTCATCCTCGTCGTCCAGTCGGCCACCACCACATCGGTGTCCTCGTCGCCGGATCCGTCCACGCAGGGCGACTCGGTGACGTTCACCGCCACCGTCACCCCGGTCGCACCCGGCGCGGGCGTCCCGACCGGGACGGTCACCTTCATCATCGGCGGCCTCGGTGGCGGCGCCTTCGTCCAGCCACTGTCAGGGGGCGTCGCGACGCTGGCCCTCAACACCCTTGGCGCCGGCACCCTCCCCGTGATCGCCCTCTACAACGGCGACACCAGCTTCCTGCCGTCCTCCGGAACCGACACCCAGACCGTCAACCCGGCGGCATGAGCCCTCCCCGCACCACCGAGCCCCCGCCCCCGCCCATCGGGGCGGCGGCGGGGGCTCGGACGGAGCCGGAAGGGCTCACAGAGCGCGCACGGCTCACACGTCGAAGTAGAGCTCGAACTCGTGCGGGTGCGGACGCAGCTGCAGCGGGGCGATCTCGTTGGTGCGCTTGTAGTCGATCCAGGTCTCGATCAGGTCGGAGGTGAAGACACCGCCCTGGAGGAGGAACTCGTGGTCGGACTCGAGGGAGTCGAGGACGGCCGGGAGGGACGTCGGGACCTGCGGGACGCCCGCGTGCTCCTCGGGGGCGAGCTCGTAGAGGTCCTTGTCGATCGGCTCGGCCGGCTCGATCTTGTTCTTGATGCCGTCCAGACCCGCGAGGAGCAGGGCGGAGAAGGCCAGGTACGGGTTGCCGGAGGAGTCCGGGGCGCGGAACTCGACGCGCTTGGCCTTCGGGTTGGAGCCGGTGATCGGGATACGCATCGCGGCAGAGCGGTTACGCTGCGAGTACACCAGGTTGACCGGCGCCTCGAAGCCCGGGACCAGACGGTGGTAGGAGTTCACCGTCGGGTTGGTGAAGGCCAGCAGCGACGGGGCGTGCTTGAGGATGCCGCCGATGTAGTAGCGGGCGGTGTCCGACAGGCCCGCGTAGCCCTGCTCGTCGTAGAAGAGCGGGGAGCCGCCCTGCCACAGCGACTGGTGGACGTGCATGCCCGAGCCGTTGTCACCGAAGATCGGCTTCGGCATGAAGGTCGCGGTCTTGCCGTTCTGCCACGCCACGTTCTTGACGATGTACTTGAACAGCTGCAGATCGTCGGCCGCGGCGAGCAGCGTGTTGAACTTGTAGTTGATCTCGGCCTGGCCGGCGGTGCCCACCTCGTGGTGCTGGCGCTCGACCTGGAGGCCCGCCTTGTTCAGCTCAAGGGTGATCTCGGCGCGCAGGTCGGCGAAGTGGTCGACCGGCGGGGTCGGGAAGTAGCCGCCCTTGTAGCGGACCTTGTAGCCGCGGTTGTCCTGAAGCGCACCGGTGTTCCAGGCGCCCGCCTCGGAGTCGATGTGGTAGAAGGCCTCGTTCGCCTTGGTCTCGAAGCGGACGCTGTCGAAGACGTAGAACTCCGCCTCCGGGCCGAAGTACGCGGTGTCCGCGATGCCGGTGGAGGCGAGGTACGCCTCGGCCTTACGGGCGATGTTCCGCGGGTCACGGCTGTACTGCTCGCCCGTGATCGGGTCGTGGATGAAGAAGTTGATGTTGAGGGTCTTGTCCCGTCGGAACGGGTCGACACGCGCCGTGGAGAGGTCGGCACGCAGGGCCATGTCCGACTCGTGGATCGCCTGGAAGCCGCGGATCGACGAGCCGTCGAAGGCCAGCTCCTCGTTCGGGTCGAACGCCTCCGCCGGTACGGTGAAGTGCTGCATGACGCCGGGAAGGTCACAGAAGCGGACGTCGACGAACTTCACGTCCTCGTCCGAGATGAACTTCCGAGCGTCGTCGGCGTTCTGGAACATCCAACTCCTCCTAGCCCGGCCGCGGTGGGACGGGGATATGTCCGGTGGCGCGATTCCATGTGCGGTGGCGCGCTCCCGCCGACCATAGGCAGACGGGATTTCCCGGGCATGACCCATTTGTTTCACCCAGGTTAACCGGCTCGAGGGTGGCCGCGGGGCCTCGTGGCCTCGGAAAAGGCGCCGTACGGGGTCGCGGGAACCGCTGGGAAGGGGTCCGGCCCGGGGAACGTATGCGGTCGCAGTAACGTAGACGGGTGGACAAGAGGCAAGCAATCGGATCGTGGCTTTCCGGGCCCCGCGCGGCCGCCGAGGAGATGGGCGTCGACTTCGGCTACCGGGGCCAGGGCCTCGGTCTTCCCGAGAGCGGACCGGGCTCCATCGCGCCGCTGGGACGCCGTTTCGGGGCGCTCTTCATCGACTGGGGCCTGTGCCTGCTCGTCTCCTACGCGCTGCTGTCCGGCCGTAACGCCCAGGTCGCCGGGAACTGGGCGCTGCTGGTCTTCCTGGCGCTGAGCCTGGTCACCGTGGGCACCGTCGGCGCCACCCCCGGCAAGCTGCTGCTGAAGCTGCGGGTCGTCGGCGAGGGCGGGGTGCGGCTGAGCCTGCCGCGGGCCGTGCTGCGCAGTGTGCTGCTGGTGCTGGTCATCCCGGCGGTGGTCTGGGACCGCGACACCCGCGGGCTGCACGACCGGCTCTCCCGCGCGGTGCAGATCAGGGTCTGAGCCCGTACGGATCCGGGGCTGAGCCCGCCGTACGGATCAGGGGCTGAGCCCGCGGATTGCGTACAACCGCGTTACACACGAAACGGCGGCCCGGACTCTCTGTCCGGGCCGCCGTCCTGTATCCGTTCCGGTGAGGGGGGCGCTCAGCGCCCCTTCGGCATCCGCATCCCCTTGGGCATCGGGCCCTTCGGGATCGGCATGTTGCTCATCAGGTCGCCCAGCGCGCGCAGCCGGTCGTTGACCACCGTGACCTGTGCGCCCGGCAGCACCCGGGGGAGCTTCAGCAGCGTGGTGCGGAGCTTCTTGATCTCGACCTGGCCCTCGCCGGAGCCGACGATCACATCGTGGACCGGGACGTCCGCGACGATGCGCGCCATCTTCTTCTTCTCGGCGGCCAGCATGCCCTTGAGCCGGTTCGGGTTGCCCTCGGCGACCAGCACGACGCCCGCCTTGCCCACCGCGCGGTGGATGACGTCCTGGTTGCGGTTCATCGCCACCGCGGGGGTCACCGACCAGCCGCGGCCCACGTTCTCCAGCACCGCCGCCGCCGCGCCCGGCTGGCCCTCCATCTGTCCGAAGGCGGCCCGCTCGGCACGGCGGCCGAAAATGATCGCCATCGCGAGGAAGGCCAGGACGAAGCCCAGGATGCCCAGGAAGATCGGGTGGCCGATCCAGAAGCCGATCGCGAGAAGGACACCGAAGGTGACAATCCCCACGCCGGCGACGACAAGTGTGACCTTCGGGTCGACCCGTTTGGTCATCTTGTAGGTCAGGGCGATCTGCTTCAGCCGCCCGGGGTTCTCGGATGTTTCCTTCCTCGCCATACAGCGAAGTTTACGTGGCCTGGGAAGCCCCGGTGGACACGGCCTCCAGCACGTGTTCGGCCTCGTCCCGGTCCTTGGCCCGGCGCCGGTCCTCGAGGACGGCCGTCCAGGCGTTGCGGCGGGCGGTGCGCTGCCCGCCGCGCAGCAGCAGACCTTCCAGGACGAGGAGCGCGTCGGTGACGGACGGGCGTACGGGCGCAGCCGGCATGGATACCCCTCGGAAGCGGCGGATGATCGCTACGCACAACGTATAAGCAGTGCGTGGCTCAATCGTTACCCAATGGTGTTACCAGTGCGTGACTGGCCGGTCAAACACCGATGAAGCCCTGCCGTGGCCCGTATTCCGCCCTTGACCTGCGGCGTTCTCGAAGCCCTCGAATCTGTGTGTGCTCGCAATCACACAGCGTGTTGCTCACCCGGCCGACCGCCGACGGAACGTGACGGCGGAGCGGCGACGGAGCGTCAGACGGCCGGAGAAGCCACCGCGACATTGCGCCGCTCGATGGCCTGCTGGTACAGACGGCCGGCGCGGTACGAGGAGCGGACCAGCGGTCCGGACATGACGCCCGCGTAACCGATCTCCTCCGCCTCCTCCTTGAGCTCCACGAACTCCTGGGGCTTGACCCAGCGCTCCACGGGGTGGTGCCGGGGGGACGGCCGCAGGTACTGGGTGATGGTGATCAGCTCGCAGCCCGCGTCATGGAGGTCCTGGAGCGCCTGGCTGATCTCCTCGCGCTCCTCGCCCATGCCCAGGATCAGGTTGGACTTGGTGACCAGACCCGCCTCGCGCGCCTTGGTGATCACCTCGAGCGAGCGCTCGTAACGGAAGCCGGGCCGGATGCGCTTGAAGATCCGCGGCACCGTCTCGACGTTGTGCGCGAGCACCTCGGGACGGGCCGAGAAGACCTCGGCGAGCTGCTCGGGGACCGCGTTGAAGTCCGGGATCAGCAGCTCCACACCGGTGTCCGGCATCAGGGAGTGGATCTGGCGCACGGTCTCCGCGTAGAGCCAGGCGCCGCCGTCCTCCAGATCGTCACGGGCGACGCCGGTGATGGTCGCGTACTTCAGCTCCATGGTGCGTACGGATTCGGCCACCCGGCGCGGCTCGTCGCGGTCCAGCGCCTGCGGCTTGCCGGTGTCGATCTGGCAGAAGTCGCACCGCCGGGTGCACTGGTCGCCGCCGATGAGGAAGGTCGCCTCGCGGTCCTCCCAGCACTCATAGATGTTCGGACAGCCCGCCTCCTGGCACACGGTGTGCAGGCCCTCCCGCTTCACCAGGCCGTGCAGCTCGGTGTACTCGGGGCCCATCTTCGCCCGGGTCTTGATCCACTCGGGCTTGCGCTCGATGGGGGTCTGGCTGTTCCGGACCTCCAGGCGCAGCATCTTGCGTCCGTCGGGTGCGACTGCGGACACGTCCGGCACTCCTCTTTGCTTGACTCTGCTTGGCGGCTCGGCGTGGCGAGTTCGCCGGCGGGCTTGTCAATCGTCGGCGGTCACCAGGGTACGCCCGTGGTTCGTACGGATTTACGTCAAGGGCAACCGAACGCTGCGAGGACGCATTCCCGCAAAGGCCGTCCCGGGATGGTCGGAACGGCCCGGGAGGGTCAGACCGCGCGCGGCAGCGGGACGGAGGCCTCCAGGACCTCCCGCAGATGCCGCTCGACCACCGGCAGCACCTCGGCGATCGGCACATCCCGGCCCAGCTCCTCCGAGAGCGAGGTCACACCCGCGTCCCGGATGCCGCACGGCACGATCCGGTCGAACCAGGTGTTGTCCGGATTGCAGTTGAGCGAGAAGCCGTGCATCGTCACGCCCTTGGCGATCCGCACCCCGATGGCGGCCAGCTTGCGGTCCTCGCGGCGCTGCCCGGCGTTGGACGGGGCGTACTCCGGCCCGTTCAGCCGTGCGTCGAACTCCTCGTCCTCCAGCCGCGGGTCGAAGTCCAGCTTCAGCCCGCCGAGCGCGGGGCGCTGGTCCACCGGGTCGCCCAGCACCCACACCCCGCTGCGGCCCTCGACCCGGGTGGTCTCCAGACCGAACTCCGCACAGGTGAGCAGCAGCGCCTCCTCCAGGCGGCGGACATGCGCGATGACGTCCACCGGGCGCGGCAGCTTGAGGATCGGATAGCCGACCAGCTGGCCCGGGCCATGCCAGGTGATCTTGCCGCCGCGGTCCACGTCCACCACCGGGGTGCCGTCCAGCGGGCGCTCGCTGTCGGCCGTGCGCCGCCCCGCCGTGTAGACCGGGGGGTGCTCCAGCAGCAGGCAGGTGTCGGGGATCTCGTCCGCGAAGCGGGCGGCGTGCACCCGGCGCTGCTCCTGCCACGCCTCCTCGTAGTCCACGGCGTCCGCGCCGAAGCCCAGGTGGACGTAGCGCAGCACCGATGAACCGGGGGCCGACCCCGGGGAAGACGTGGTCACGGCGGTCACGGCAAGCTCCTTCTCGACCCGCGTCGGATGGGGGGCGGAGCCTCGCGGCGGCGCCCCCGCCACTGTACGACCGCGTCCCCTTACGTCCGCACCCGGCTCGTTCTCACACGATCGGATGAATGCCGCCGGACGGCCGCGATCAGCCCTCGAGCGGCGGTTACATTCGCGCCGTTCCACAGAGCGATCAGGGAGACCGGCAGGCTGATGACGGAACGACCCCCGCAGCGCATTCCCAATCGTCAGCTCGCCGCGCTCATCGCCGAGGCGGGCTTCTCCAACGCCGGGCTCGCCCGGCGGGTGGACCAGCTCGGACTGGAGCATGGCCTGGACCTGCGGTACGACAAGACATCGGTGACACGGTGGCTGCGCGGACAGCAGCCACGCGGCACCACCCCGGCGCTGATCGCCGAGGTGTTCACCCGACGGCTGGGACGCCGGCTGACCGCCCAGGACCTGGGCCTGGACGCGTGTGCGCCCGTCTACGCGGGGCTGGAGTTCGCCGCCACCCCGCAGGAGGCGGTGGACATCGTCAGCGGGCTGTGGCGCAAGGACTCCGGGAGCCATGCGGAGCTGCGGAAGATCGCCTTCACCCCGGCGGGTCTTGTCGTCCCCAGCCGCGACT
>NZ_JAAAYH010000338.1:0-9917 GCF_018035285.1 Streptomyces sp. MK37H
TCGCGTTGCGGAAGGTGACCTCGATGGCGTAGTTGGCCGGGTGCTCGGCCCCGTTGGTCACGGTCAGCGGTGCGACGGCCCGTCCCGTGCCGTCGCGTCTCACCCGGCCGACCTTCACCTCGCGCTTGGCCTGGGAGCCGCCCTTGATCTTGTCCAGCTCGGCCTGGGCCGACGCCCTCGCGGACGCGACGGCGGCGGAGGCCCGGGACACCTCGGACGACGGGGTGCCCCCGTCGTCCGAACAGCCGACGGCGGCCGGCGCCAGCACGGCCATGAGGCTCACCGCGCAGATCGTCCGCATTCGGCGCCCGCTCATCGCGTCTCCCTCGTTCCGTCGGACGGGCCCCGGGCCCTCCTCCTCCACCCTCGGGGGAGTGGGAGACCGAGGCAACCGGAGCGGGGCCGTTCAGGCGTTCGGGGGAAGGGTGCCGATCGGGGAAAGGCTGATCGGACGTTCGGGGGAGGCGTGCCGTTGGGGGAGAGGGCGCTCAGGATGTCGCGGGCGGGGGCAGTTCGCCCGAGCCGCGCGGGATCAGCCGGGTCGGCAGGACGAGCCGCCGGGGGTCCCCGCCCGCGCCGTCGAGGCGTCGGAAGAGCAGATCGGCGGCGGTGCGGCCGAGCTGGGCCGAGTCCTGGGCTATGACGGTGATCCCGGGGGAGAGCAGATCGGCGAGCTCGAAGTCGTCGAAGCCGATGAGGGCCACCGGCGTGGCGGGCGCCGGGCGCTCGGCCAGGACCCGTACGACCGTGACGGTGACCCGGTTGTTGCCCGCGAAGAGCGCGGTGACCGGCTCGGCGGCGTCCAGCATCGCGGTGGCCGCGGCCCGGACCCGCTCCGGATCGGTGGGGCCGAGCGAGACCCAGGCGTCATGGACCGGCAACCCGGCCTCGCTCATCGCCGCGTGATAGCCGCGCAGCCGCTCGGCGGCGGTGTGGATGCCCGGCAGGTCGCCGAGGAAGCCGATCCGGCGGTGGCCGTGGGCGATCAGATGCGCGACGGCGTCGTGGGAACCGCCGAAGCTGTCGGCGAGCACGGCGTCGGCGTCGATGCGCCCCGCCGGCCGGTCGACGAAGACGGTGGCGACCCCGGCCGCCATCTCGGGCGCCAGATAGCGGTGGTCATGGCCGGCCGGGATGATGACGAGGCCGTCGACCCGGCGCGCGCACAGCGCGAGCACCAGCTCCTGCTCCCGCTCGGGGTCCTCCGCACTGGACCCGTTGATCAGCAGCGCGCCATGGGCCCGGGCGACCTCCTCTACGGCGCGGCTCAGCGGACCGTAGAAAGGGTCGGCCAGATCCTCCAGGACCAGTCCGATGCTCGCCGTACGGCCCTTGCGCAGAATGCGGGCGCTGTCGTTGCGGCGGAAGCCGAGCGCGGTGATGGCCTCCTGGACGCGGCGCTCGGTGTCGGGGGTGACGCCCGGCTCGCCATTGACCACTCTGGAGACGGTTTTGAGGCCGACCCCGGCCCGTGCGGCGACGTCCTTCATAGTGGGCCGGGTGCCGTAACGGCGTGTGGGGGTGCGGCTGGCGGTGCCCGGGGCGGTGTCGGTCACAGTGCGCTCGTCCCGTCGCTGGTCGTCGTGGGGGAGGGAGTGACGAGCATAGCCCCTGGACAACGTTGTCAGCGCCGGGAAGACTATTGCCGCACACCGAACACGTCCATGCCCACCAGCATGCCCACCAGGAGAGTCGACACCTATGCCACGTGACCTCATCGCCGCACTGGACATCGGCGGGACCAAGATCGCGGGCGCTCTGGTGGACGGGAGCGGAAAGCTGGTCGTACGTGCCCGCCGCGCCACCCTTGCCCAGGAGGACGGCGCCACGGTGATGGGCCAGGTCACCGCCGTGCTCGAGGAGCTCGCGGCCACGGCGCACTGGTCGCGGGTGGCCGCCGTCGGCATCGGCAGCGCGGGCCCGGTGGACGCCTCAGTGGGCACCGTCAGCCCGGTCAACATCCCCGGCTGGCGTGACTTCCCGCTGGTCGCCGGGGTCCGGGAGACCACCGGCGCACTGCCGATGTCGCTGGTCGGTGACGGGCCGGCGATGACGGCCGCCGAACATTGGCAGGGCGCGGCGCGCGGCCGTAAGAGCGCGCTGTGCATGGTGGTCTCCACCGGCGTGGGCGGCGGGCTGGTCCTGGGCGGCCGGCTGCACCCGGGCCCGACCGGAAACGCCGGGCACATCGGCCACATCAGCGTGGAGCTGAACGGCGACCTGTGTCCCTGTGGCGGACGCGGCTGCGTGGAGCGGATCGCCAGCGGCCCCAACATCGCCCGCCGTGCCCTGGACGGCGGCTGGCGCCCGGGGCCGGACGGCGACACCAGCGCCGAGGCCGTCGCCGCCTCGGCGCGGGCCGGAGAACCGGTCGCGCGGGCCTCCTTCGAACGGGCCGCCCAGGCCCTGGCCGCCGGGATCGCCGCGACCGCCGCGCTCGTCGAGATCGAGGTGGCGGTCATCGGCGGCGGCGTGGCGGGCGCCGGGGACGTGCTCTTCGCGCCCCTGCGGCGCGCCCTGCGCGACTACGCGACCCTGTCGTTCGTCCAGGGGCTGGAGGTCGTCCCGGCGCAGATGGGCACCGACGCCGGGCTGGTGGGCGCGGCCGCCGCGGCGGCGCAGGAGGCACGGCTGGAGGGGTTCGGCCCGGCGGCGGGCACACGTCCCACCGGTGGCTGAGGCCCCATCGTCACCGTCCGCCCCCCGACCCGCTGTCACCGTCTCCCCCTAAGCTGTTCGCCCGGAAGCCCGGAAGCACCGCGGTGGCCGGGCGGGACCGAGGAGCGCGCGAGGGAAGGCGGAGCGGTGGCACCGGCGGATATGGGCGGCGATCTGTCCGGGCGGCTGCTGGGCGGGCGGTACCGGGTGACGGGCCGCCTCGGCCGGGGCGGCATGGGGGTGGTCTGCAAGGCCGTGGACGCGGTGCTCGGCCGGGAGGTCGCGGTCAAGGTGCTGCGCGCCCACACCGACGCCTCCAGCGCCGAACTGGC
Organism: Streptomyces sp. MK37H; assembly: GCF_018035285.1. NCBI lineage: Bacteria > Bacillati > Actinomycetota > Actinomycetes > Kitasatosporales > Streptomycetaceae > Streptomyces > Streptomyces sp. MK37H. The sequence continues at coordinate 2,991 of NZ_JAAAYH010000338.1, forward strand.
CGATCTGCGCACCCGGATGCAGCGGGAGGCGCGGGCGGCCGCCCGGATCCGGCACTCCGGTGTGATCACGGTCCACGACGTGGCCGAGGAGGGCGGGCTGCCGCTCATCGTCATGGAGCTGATCGACGGGCCCTCGCTCGACGATGTGCTCGACGAGCGAGGCACCCTCGACCCCCGGGAGGCCGCGGGGATCGGCGCCGAGGTCGCGGACGCGCTCGGCGCGGCCCATGGCGCCGGGGTGCTGCACCGGGATGTGAAGCCCGGCAATGTGCTGCTGGACCGCGAGGGCCGTGTCGTCCTTACGGACTTCGGCATCGCGAGCCTCGAGGCGCCCGAGGACGGCGCGACCACCAAGCTGACCCGCAGCGGCGAGCTGATCGGCTCCCTGGACTATCTCGCGCCCGAGCGCGCCCAGGGCCAGGACCCGAGCCCGGCCTCGGACATCTGGGCGCTGGGGATGACGCTGTACGCGGCGGTGGAGGGCTCGTCGCCGTTCCGCCGCACCTCCGTATGGTCCACGCTCACCGCGATCGTCAATGAGCCGCTGCCCGAGCCTCGGCTGGCCGGGCCGCTGGCGCCCGTGTTGCGCGCGCTGATGGACAAGGACCCGCGGGGGCGGCCGTCCGCCGCCGAGGCACGCCGGATGCTGGCGGAGGTGGCCGCCGGGGAGACGCCGCGCGGCGCGGCCGGGCCGCCGCCCGTTCCACTGAGCGAGCCGACCCCCTCCGCCCCGCCTCCGGGCTTCGGCCCGCCGCCCGTGGTGGAGCCGCTGGTGAGTGGGGAGCCGGGTGCGGGGGACAGGGCCGGTGCGCGAAGCGCGGGTCGCAGGCGCCGCGGAGTGCTCATCGCGGCCGCGGCCGCCACCGTCGCACTCATCGGCGGCGGGCTGACGTACGCACTGGTCGGAGGCGATGACCACACCACGGAGTCGGGGCGGACGAAGGATCCGCCGAGCGAACCGGCGGGTCCGGGGAAGACCGCCGCACCGGGCGGCGGTAAGGCGAGCGCCACGGCCGGGCAGGGCAGCGCGCGGCCGGATGCCACGGCCTCACTCACTCCGGACGGCGGCAACGGCGAGCCGAGCGGCCCGGCGGCTTCATCGGCCCCGCCCTCGGGCGCCGCGCCCGTCTGCCATGGCAGCGACGGCGGGCGGTACGACTGCGAGGTGTGGCGCGACGCCACCTCGTACACCCACGGCGGTGAGCCGGTCGGCACCCTCAAGCACGGTGTGAACTACTTCTACTGCCAGGAGAACCTGGGCCGCCGGGAGACCTATGGCAAGTGGACGAACGTGTGGTGGGCCAGGACCGACGACGACAACGGCCATCGGGATGTCTATGTGAGCGTCGTCTACGTCAAGGGCGGTGACAACGACGAGCCCCTTCCCGGGCTGCCCGAGTGCTGAGCCCGGGACGGCCGCGGGAAGGGGCGGATCTCATCGGTGGATCTCGGTGGGGCGGAGACGTCTCAGCGTGGTGGTCTCAGCGGGGGCTCAGCAGGCGAAGGACGCGTCGGCCCAGTCCCCGTGGTCGCTGGTGATCCCGTCCCCGCCGTCGGTGACGACGAGCCGGACCGTCTTCGCCCCGCCGATGGCGGCGTCGAGGGCGGTGGCCGGATCGGCGTTGGTCAGCGTCTTCGACGATGCCACCTTGGCGTCGTCCGCCCAGACCTCGAAGCCGACCGTCCCGGCGGTGCCCTCCTCGTCGTCCACGCCGACCTGTGCGGTGAAGCGCGAGCACCGGCCCCCGGTGTAGTACGTCACCTCGCTGGGCGCGTGCACGCCCAGGCCCTTGTCGTACGTGGTGCCGCCGAGGGTGAGCGGATGGCCGTCACCCGCGTCGTTCTCGCCGACGCTGGTGTTCTTCTCCACCGGGCCCCAGCCGTTGAGCGCGCTCAGCCAGGGCAGATCGCTCGCGTACGAGCTGCCGGAGGGCGGAGCGACCACCACATGGACCGCCGAGACCAGCCGCGCGGTGGCCTTGTCGCCTCCCGGTGAGCGGTAGTCGGCGCTGACCGTCAGGTCGTACGCACCGGGCGCGGCCCCGGCGGGGGCGGTGACCTGCCAGCGCGTGGCCAGCTTCGAGCCGGTGGGCAGCGAGGCGGCCCGGGTCGGGGAGGTGGCCTTGATCCGCCAGCCGTCGGGGCCGGTGAGCCGGACCGAGACCTGCTGGGCCGGGGTGCGGCCGAGGTCGGTGAGCGTGGTGTCGACCTGGGCGGCGGTCCCGGCCTCGGTCAGCGCCGTGCCGTCGAGGCCGAGTTCGGCGGCGGGTGGGTAGGAGGCCCAGCGGGTGTCGGCCGAGGCCCGGTAGAGCACGGTGCCATGGGCCGGGACGGTGGCCGAGATGGCTCCGGCGGTGTTGTAGTCCTTGTGCGCCCACAGGTCACGCAGCCGGTACGCGGTCGCCCGGGGCAGCCCGACCCCGGTCGCCGTGGTGGCGATGTGCTGCGGCCGGTCGGTCTCGTTGAACAGCGCGACGGCGCGGCTGCCGTCCGCCATCTCCTTGGCGATGACCCAGCGCCCGCCCTCGGAGGAGACCACGGTGCCCTGCTTGCCCAGCGGGTCCTGATCGACGGCGATCACTTCGTGATTGCCGAGGATCTCGTAGGTCTCGGCGTTGGCCTTGCGCAGATCGGTACCGATCAGCAGCGGTGCGGCCATGATCGACCACAGCGAGAAGTGGCTGCGGTACTCGGTGGCCGTCATCCCGCCGTTGCCGACCTCCAGCATGTCGGGGTCGTTCCAGTGGCCGGGCCCGGCGTACTTCGCGAGCGGCAGGTTCTGCTTGGCGATCGACAGCATGCTGCCCCAGCTGTCGCTGATGTCGCCCGTGGTCCGCCACAGATGGCCGACTTCCCCGGCCCACTCCCAGGGCTTGTTCTCGCCCCATTCGCAGATGCTGTAGACGATGGGGCGCCCAGTGGTCTCGGCCGCGGCCTTCAGTGCGTCGCGCATGGTGCGGTAGCGCTGCTTGGCGTCGACACCCTGGTTATTGCAGTTGTCGTACTTGAGGTAGTCGATGCCCCAGTCGGCGAACTGCTGGGCGTCGGACTTCTCATGGCCGAGCCCCCCGGGGAAGCCGGCGCTGTTGCAGGTCTTGGTGCCCGCGCTGGTGTAGATGCCGATCTTCAGTCCCTTGGAGTGGACATAGTCGGCGACGGCCTTGATGCCGTTCGGAAAGCGGACCGGGTCGGGCACCAGCTTGCCGTTGGCATCGCGCTGCGGCAGCGCCCAGCAGTCGTCGAGGTTGACGTACTGGTATCCGGCGTCCTTCAGTCCCTTGGCCACGAAGATGTCGGCTATGCCCTTGACCATCGCCTCGTTGAACTCCGCGCGGCAGTGGGTGGAGTTCCAGTTGTTGAAGCCCATCGGAGGGGTGAGGGCGAGCCCGTCACCGGGTGCGGCGCCCTGGGCGGAGGCCGGTGGGATGACCTCGGCGGGATGCGCGGGCTGGGCGACGGCCGGGAGGGCCAGGCCGACCGTGGCCAGCAGACCGGCGCTCAGTGCTCCGATGACTCTTCGCCTCGCGGGTCGGAAACAGCGGTGGCGCACGATGCGGGTCCTCCGTTCTCAACGGGGGTAACGCAGTGTCATGGCTGCGTCACATGCGAGCGTTTACGGTAGACCCTGTTGGAGTCTGTTGGAAGAGATGCGATAACAGTTGTTCGATATCTCGTCAAAACCCTTGACGATTCGCCTGGCCGCCGGGTGAGATCCCCTCACTCGCGTTCGGTTGTGTTTGATTGAACCTCTGTGGAGGGGCACATGGCACCGTCATCGTCAGGACATCGGATCTCCCGCCGTGCGCTACTACGAGGCACCGCGGCCGGAGCCGGCGCGGTAGCCCTTCCGACGCTGCTGACCGCCTGCGGTGGTCCGGGCAACGAAGTGAAGATCGGCTCCAACGCCTCCGACGCCGTGCCTCGCAAGGCGTTCGCCGAGGTGTTCAACGCGTACGAGAAGAAGTCGGACAAGAAGGTCAAGGTCAACACCGTCAACCACGAGGCCTTCCAGGAGGGCATCAACCGCTATCTGAAGGGCACCCCCGACGACGTCTTCATGTGGTTCGCCGGGTACCGCATGCAGTTCTTCGCCGAACAGGGGCAGCTCGCCGAGATCAGCGACCTCTGGAAGGGCTTCGACGGCTTCTCCGACGCGCTCAAGGCGCAGTCCACCGGCAAGGACGGCAAGCAGTACCTCGTGCCGTACTACTACTACCCCTGGGCGGTCTTCTACCGGAAGAGCGTCTTCGCCCAGCACGGCTACGAGGTTCCGAAGACCTTCGACGAGTTCCGGGCGCTCGCCAAGCGGATGGACAAGGACGGCCTCGACGCCATCGCCTTCGGCGACAAGGACGGCTGGCCCGCCATGGGGACCTTCGACTATCTCAATATGCGGGCCAACGGCTACGACTTCCATATCTCCCTCATGGGCGGCAAGGAGTCCTGGACCGATCCCAAGGTCAGAAACGTCTTCGACCTGTGGCGCGGGCTGATGCCGTACCACCAGAAGGGCGCCAACGGGCGGACCTGGCAGGAGGCCGCCCAGAGCCTGGCGCAGAAGAAGTCCGGTATGGCGGTCTTCGGGCTGCCCCACCCCGGGCAGCAGTTCTCCGCCGCAGACCGCGATGATCTGGACTTCTTCCCCTTCCCCGAGATCGACTCCGCCTACGGGCAGGACGCGGTGGAGGCGCCGATCGACGGCTTTCTGCTGGCGAAGAAGTCCAAGCGGCAGAAGGAGGGCAAGGAGCTGATGAAGTACCTCGCCACCCCCGCCGCCGAGGAGATCTACCTGAAGCGGGACCCGAACAACATCGCCGTCAACGACAAGGCGTCCACCTCCTCGTACAACGCGCTCCAGAAGAAGGCCGTCGACCTCGTCTCGAACGCCAAGCAGATATCGCAGTTCATGGACCGCGACACCCGGCCGGACTTCGCGTCGCAGGTGATGATCCGGGCCATTCAGCAGTTCATCAACAAGCCGAACGACATCGACAGCCTCACCAAGGACATCGAGTCCCAGAAGAAGACCATCTTCGCCAGCGACTAGGAGATTCGCGCCGTGCCGCTCACGACCGCGCGGCGTGCCAAACGGCGGGGTCCGCGGAGATTCACCTCCCGCGACCTCGCCGTCATCGGCGTGCTGCTGGGCATACCCATCCTGCTCGACCTGGCCCTGATCTGGGGCCCGACCCTCGCCTCCATCGGCCTGTCCTTCACCAGCTGGGACGGGATCGGCGATATCCACTGGGTGGGCATCGACAACTACAAGACCCTCTTCACCGACTATCCGCCGTTCTGGCCCGCGGTCCGCAACAATCTGCTCTGGGTGGCCTTTCTCGGCCTGGTCGCGACGCCCTTCGGACTGCTGCTGGCCGTACTGCTGGACAAGGGTGTCCGGTTCAGCCGCTTCTACCAGTCCACGCTCTATATGCCGGTGGTGCTCTCCCTCGCCATCGTCGGCTTCATCGCGCAGCTGGTCTTCTCCCGTGACCAGGGTGCGCTGAACGCGATCCTCGCCAACAAGAACGATCCGGTGGACTGGCTCGGAGACCCGGACCTCAATATCTGGATGGTGCTGCTGGCGGCCGCCTGGCGGCACACCGGGTATGTGATGATCCTCTATCTGGCCGGGCTGAAATCCGTCGATCCCTCGCTCAAGGAAGCGGCCGCGATCGACGGCGCCAGCGAGACCCAGACCTTCTTCCGGGTGGTGCTGCCCACCCTGCGGCCGGTCAATGTCATCGTCGGCGTCATCACCGTGATCGAGGCATTGCGCGCCTTCGACATCGTCTACGCCATCAACCACGGCCGTAACGGGCTCGAACTGCTCTCGGTGCTGGTCACCGACAACATCATCGGCGAGGCCAGCCGGATCGGATTCGGCTCCGCGATCGCCGTCGTCCTGCTGACCGTGTCCCTGGGATTCATCGTGACCTATCTGGTCCAGGAGCTGCGAGGGGGGAAGAAGGGATGACCGTCACCACTCCGCCCGCCCGCGTACGGACCGTGACCCCGGTGACCGGCACCGGCAAACGCCGGGTGACCCGTGGCCGGCTCGGGCTGCACGCCTTTCTGATGGTCGTGTCACTCGCTTTCCTCGCCCCGCTGCTGCTCGCCGTCTACGCCTCGCTGCGGCCGTACGAGGAGACCGCGAAATACGGCTATTTCTCGCTGCCGCGCCATCTGTCGTTCGACTACTACGCCAAGGCGTTCAACGACTCCGGGATGGGCAAGTACTTCGTCAACTCGCTCATCATCGCGGTGCCCGGGGTGCTGTTGACGCTGTTTCTCGCCTCGTTCGTCGCCTTCTGTGTGACGCGGCTGAGAATACGCGGCGGGCTGGTGCTGCTGATGGTGTTCACGGCGGGAAATCTGCTGCCGCAGCAGGTCATCGTCACCCCGCTCTATGTGCTCTTCACCAAGATCAATCTGCCCTACTGGATGTCGGACTCGATGACGATGTACGACTCCTACTGGGCCGTGCTCGCCGTTCAGGTCGCCTTCCAGGTGGGATTCTGCGTCTTCGTCCTCGCCAACTTCATGCGCACCATTCCCGATGAGATCGTGGAGGCGGCGCGGGTGGACGGGGCGGGGGTCTGGACGCAGTACTGGAACATCACGCTTCCGCTGTGCCGGCCCGCGCTGGCCGCGCTCGCCACCCTGCAATTCACCTGGATGTACAACGACTTCCTGTGGGCGCTCGTCTTCATCTCCGACGGCGACAAGCTGCCCATCACCTCCGCGCTCAACAATCTGCGCGGCCAGTTCTTCACCGACTACAACCTGCTCGCGGCGGGGTCGGTGATCGTGGCGCTTCCCACGGTGCTGGTCTTCTTGCTGTTGCAGCGCCACTTCATCGCCGGGCTCACCCTCGGCGCCAGCAAGGGCTGATACGACAGGGATCACTGTGGCTCACGTGGCCATGGT
>NZ_JAAAYH010000339.1:0-9840 GCF_018035285.1 Streptomyces sp. MK37H
CATGCGTCCAGATTGCGACGGTGCGGGGCGGGGCGCACGCCGACCAGGGGACATGGCGGTCCTCACGGTCAGTGACGGAGGTTGGCGGACGCGGTCGGCGCGTCTCGTCGACGCGGGCAACGGCGGCCGTCCGCCATGCGTCCGACTTCTCCGCCTTTGACCTCAAGTTCCTGCCCCAGCAGGGGAGTTGGGCCACGCCCAGCCTTGATCACGACCCTGTCTCGTTTTCCTTCGATTGGGCAACCGTTCAGCTTTCGGACAGCTCTCCTTCCATGACCCTTCCGTTCCGGCCGCCGGGGGAGACAGGTGGCGGTCGGAGCCCAAGGGCGACCGATGCGTTACTCATGGAGGATTTGTGCGCAATAGAACCCGAGGTGTGGTGGGCGTGGCGGTGGGTGCCGTCGTGACCGCCGCCGTGGCCGCCGGGGCCGGCGCCGTGGTGTCGAACGGCGACGGGACCGACCAGAAGCAGCCCTCCCCCACGGCTGCCGCGGCAGGGAAGACCACACCGGGCGATATCGACGGCGACGGCTATGCCGACCTCGGCGTGGGCGCGCCCGACGGGACCGTTTCGGGGAAGTCCAAGGCGGGCTACGTGGGTGTGACCTATGGGGCCAAGGCCGGGGTCGACACCGGGCGGCACGGCACGTTGTCGCAGGCCAGCCCGGGGATTCCCGGGACCCCCGAGGCCGGGGACCACTTCGGCTCGGCCGTGGTGCGCGGCGATGTGGACGGGGACGGGTACGGCGATCTGATCGTCGCCGCGAACTACGAGGCCATCGGCAGCGCCAAGCGGGCCGGTTCGGTCACGGTCGTCTTCGGCTCGAAGGACGGCCTCTCCAGCGACGCCATCGCCTTCCACGCGCCCAAGGCCACCGCCTACGCGCTGTTCGGCGACCGGATGGCCGTGGGCGACTACAACCACGACGGCCGCGACGACATCGCCATCTCCGACGGCACCGAGGTCCAGGTCGTGAACGGCGCGGCGAACCTGCGCGAGACCGCCACCCCGAAGATGTCCAGCGTCACCCCGCCCGGCGGCGGCGCGGGCACAGAGCACCTGTCCTCGGGCGACATCAACGGGGACGGCTTCGCCGACCTGGTCACCGTCGCCTACCAGGACGACCCCGCCGACGAGGGCACGCTCGGCGTGCTGCCCGGCTCGTCCGCAGGGCTGAAGAGCACCTCGCTGGGCAAGGACGTACCGCTGCCGTTCGCCTCGTACCGGGCCGTGGTGGGTGACATCAACGGCGACGGTAAGGACGACGTCGTCACGGACACCGGGTTCACGGACGGCCCGGACGACGCGCGTCTGCGGACGTACCCGGGCACGGCCGAGGGGCTCGACACCGCCCATCCGGTGAACTGGACGGGCAAGGCGCAGAACGGCATCGCCTCCCGGCTCACCGACATCAACGGCGACGGCCACGACGACCTCGTCGTCAGCGACACCGGCGCCGAGGCCCCCGGGGGCTACAACGACGCCGGTGCCATCACGGTGCTGAAGGGCACCAAGGACTGGCTGACCGACGCGGGTGCGCAGACCTTCTCCCTCGACACCGAGGGCGTCCCCGGCGGCATGACGGGCGGCGACTGGTTCGGCGACGCCATCTCGCCGGCCGACTACAACGGCGACGGCAAGCCCGACCTGGCCGTGGGGGTCCCGAACCGGACCGAGGGCGCGGGCGCGGTGGCCCTGCTGTACGCGGGCGCCGACGGGCTCACCGCCGAGGGCTCCGCCCTCATCGGGCCGGGCGATCTCGGCTCCCCGGCGGACGACGCCGCCTTCGGCAAGGAGCTGTCCGGCCCCGCTACGAAGTAGCACCAGCTCGTAGTCGGTTTCGGTGGCCTGGCCCGCGTTCTTCGGGGCCAGGCCACCGGCCGAACACGGCGATGAATTTATGGTGAATCGCGGCCGACGGGACGTTGTCCTGTCGCGGCCGATCGGTCAAACCTCGCTGGTCAGGAGAGATGCGGGTCGGCTGTACGTGGCTTGCACCGCTTTCGCCATCGCACAACCAACCGCAAACCCCGGAAGTCACACGCGATTGTCACCACCCCCTACGCCTCATGGAGGTCGGCAATGCGTTCTCCCCTGGTCAGCCGCCGGGTTCTAGGTGCCGCGTCGGCGCTGACCCTGGCTCTCGGTACGGGGCTGGCCGCTCCCCTCGTCCTCGCCGGTACGGCCGGCGCCGCGACGCCCTCGGCCACCGCCGCGTTCAGCCCCAGCGACCACGCGATCCTCTACACGGCCGCCTCCGGCCAGACCAACAAGGTGGCCGTCACCGCCTCGAAGACCAGCGGCCTCGCGGAGATCGTCTATATGATCGACGACTCCGTCCCGATCACCGCGGGCAGCGGCTGCGCCTACCCCGACAGCGCGGACCACACCAAGGTCTCCTGCACGGTCGAGACCCTGGAGAGCCAGGACCCGTACGCCACCCTGAAGATGTCCCTCGGCGATGGCAACGATGTCGTCAGCTACGACAACACCACCGACCAGACCTACTACTTCGCCTCCACCGACCTCGGCGCCGGCAAGGACACGCTGACCGAGACCGACGGCAGCAACGGCGACTACGTCGGCGGCGGAACGGGCGACGACAGCCTTACGGTGGGCGCGTACACGGTGGTCTCCGGCGGTGACGACAAGGACACCATCCACGCCGCCGAGGGCACCATCGCCCAGGGCGGCAACGGCAACGACACGATCTACTCAGGCGGCGAGGAGAGCGCCGTCGAGGGCGGCGCGGGCAACGACGAGATCCACGGCGGCGCGGACCGGCAGCATCTGTCCGGCGACGACGGCAACGACTCGATCTACGGCGGGACCGGAAACGACTTCCTCTACGGCGGGAAGGGCAACGACGTCCTGTACGGCAACAGCGGGGACGACACGATCTACGGGAACAGCGGGGACGACAAGCTGTACGGCGGCCCCGGCACGGACACCCTGTCCGGGGGCCCGGGCACGAACGTCGTCCATCAGGACTGACACGTAGTCGCACCGCGGCACGGCGCCGGTCCAGGAGGGCTCCCTTCCTGGACCGGTCTTCGTATCCGCACCGCTCCTCGCGTGCGCACCTCCTCTTGTGCGCACCGCCTCAGCTTGTGCGCACCGCCTCAGCCGGCGGCCTTGGCGATGATGCGGCCCATATCCTCCCGTCCGAAGGCCCGCAGGGTCGTGGTGCGGACATTGCCCAACGCGCCGAGCTGCAGCGACGCCGCGGTCGCGGTCTCGTCGTCCGGGGCCTCGACGATGCACACGAGGTCGTACGGCCCATCCGTCCAGTAGATGTCCACGAGACGCGCCCCGAGCTTGTTCAGCGCCGCGGCGAAGTCCTCGGTGCGCTGTGTGGTGTCCCTGTAGGCGCGGACTCCCTGCTCGGTCCAGTTCAGCAGCGTGATGTACGTCGCCACGGCCCTCACCTCCACGAGAAGACTCCGTGCGATCAATTCTGGGAGTAACGTCGCGAACCCGCACATCTGGAGCGTCGGCGAGCGGCCGGAATGGTTTGCCGAACCGGCAACGGGTGTGGTCCGCGTCGCGGACGGCACGGCAAGCTCGGTCCCATCGGCCGCCCCACAGAATTTCAGCGCGACCCGGGAGGGAACCATGCCGCAGATGCCGCCCACAACCGACCCCACTCACCGTCTGGTGCCCTCACCCGCCGGGCGGATCCACCTCGTGGAGCAGGGCGGCACCGGCCCGCTGGTGCTGCTCGTCCACGGCTTTCCGGAGTCCTGGTACTCATGGCGCCACCAGCTGCCCGCGCTGGCCGCGGCCGGGTATCGGGTGGCCGCCGTCGATGTCCGTGGGTACGGCCGCTCATCCCGGCCCGAGGCGGTGGACGCGTACCGGATGCGGGAGCTGGTGGCGGACAACGTCGCCGTGGTGGAGGCGCTCGGCGAGGAGTCCGCCGTGGTGATCGGGCACGACTGGGGCTCGCCCATCGCCGCCAATTCCGCCCTGCTGCGCCCGGATGTGTTCCGGGCGGTCGGGCTGCTGAGCGTGCCGTACGCCCCGCGTGGCGGCCCCAGGCCCTCCGAGGTCTTCACCGGGATGGGCGGGGACGAGGAGTTCTACGTCTCCTACTTCCAGGAGCCGGGCCGGGCCGAGGCGGAGATCGAGCCGGATGTGCGCGGCTGGCTCGCGGGGATCTACGCCGCGCTGTCCGGCGACACCATACCCGGGCCCGATCTGCCCGACCCGCACTTCGTCACGCGCGGCCGGACGCTGCGCGAGCGGTTCCCCGCCGGGCGGCTGCCCGCCTGGCTGAGCGAGGGGGACCTCGATGTCTACGCCGGTGAGTTCGAGCGGACCGGGCTGAGCGGAGGGCTGAACCGCTATCGCAACATGGACCGGGACTGGGAGGACCTGGCCGAGTACGACGGTGCGCCCATCACCCAGCCGTCGCTCTTCGTCGGCGGCGCCCTGGACGCCTCGACCGCCTGGATGGGCGACGCGATCAAGGCGTACCCGAGCACGCTGCCCGGGCTCGTCGGCTCGCACATCCTCGAGGACTGCGGCCACTGGATCCAGCAGGAGCGCCCGGAGGAGGTCAATCGGCTGCTGGTCGACTGGCTGAATTCGCTTTCCGCGTGACGCGAATGGCCCTCCTGGATGGCGGTGGGGCTATGAATTCCCTGTGCGTGGGCTAGGCGTTCACGATGAAATCAACATAATTGTTGACGATTTTGCGGCCACCGCTTTACGTTCTCGTCGACCCAGGAGGCATCAGAGCGCGCCATGTGAGGAGTTGTCCGTGAAGCGCAGGACCATGGTCATGGGGCTTGCCGCGGCCGCCGCCGCGCCGGCGGCCGGCGGGGGATTCAGCGCGTCGGCGGCGGGCGCGACGGGCGCGACGGGTTCGACCGGTTCGGCCGGTTCGGCCGGCTCCGATCCGTTGGCCTTCGACAAGGACGGCTACACGACCGGGACGAAGACCGTGTCCACGGACGACGGCGACAAGAAGGTGACGTACCGCCTGTACAAGGGCGTCGTCTATGTCGCCAGGCCCGTGGACACGAAGTATCAGAGCCTCAACGTCAGCGTTCCCGTCGAGATCGACGGCAGGGCCGTCAATGCCACCGACGCCCCGATCCTCCTCGCCAACCGGATAGGCGGCTATCTGTCGTCATCGGTGACGAGCGACAGCGGTCCCGGGGGTCCCGGAGGCCCTGGCGGTCCCGGGGCCCCCGGCGGCATGGTCAGCAACGCCGACCGGGGGCTCGCCTCGGGCTACGTCGTGGTGGAGCCGGGCGCGCGGGGCCGTGACCTCATCGCGCCGGACGGTACGTACTACGGCGTGGCGCCCGCCGCCATCGTCGATCTCAAGGCCGCCGTACGGTATCTGCGCCACAACCAGGGCCGCGTCCCGGGCAACACCGACCGGATCGTCTCCTCCGGCACCAGCGCCGGAGGCGCCCTGTCGGCCCTGCTGGGCGTCTCCGGGGACAGCCCCCTGTACGAGCCGTATCTGAGGGAGCTGGGCGCGGCCGACGCGAGCGACGCCATCTTCGCCGCCGGCGGCTGGTGCCCCATCGCCGATCTCGAGCACGCCGACATGGCGTACGAGTGGATGTTCGGCGGCAGCGCGCTGAGCTCCGGCGAGGTCGTCGACCAGACCGTCTCGCATCAGCTGAGCGCCGCGTTCGCCGACTACCAGGCGTCCCTGCGGCTGCGGGGGAAGCGGGGCTTCGGCCCCCTCACCGCGCGCACCTACGACGACTACCTCCTGCGGACCTACCTCCAGCCTGCCGCCACCCGCTGTCTCACGGCACTGCCGGACGCGGATCGCACCGCCTACCTCGACAAGAACGCGTGGATCACCTGGTCCGGAGGCAGGGCGGCCTTCGCATGGGAGGACTTCCTCGCGCATGTGGGGCGGAAGAAGAACGTACCGGCCTTCGACTCCTTCGACCTCTCCGCACCCGAGAACAACCTCTTCGGCCGCGGAACCACCAAGGCCCGGCACTTCACGCCGTATAGTCTCCGCCACACGACCGGCGACGACGGCGCACGGCTCGACAGCGATCTGCCCCGGACGCTGGCCCTGATGAACCCGATGCACTTCATCCGGCACCCCAACCCCGGCCGCGCCCGCCACTGGTGGCTCCGTGTCGGCACCAGCGACACCGACACCTCCCTCACGGTCCTCGGCAACCTCGCCGCCGGACTGGAGAACCTCGGCGACGACGTCAACGCCCTGATGTACTGGGACGCCGGACACGGGGCCAACCAGGACCCGGGTGCCTTCATGCGATGGATCGGCGAGGTGACGGGCTACCGGAGCCAGGGGCCCTCATAGCTCCCATGCCCCCTTCGCCAGCGTGGACAGCCCGCAGGACGGCCAGGCTGACCAGGGCGCCCGTGCCGGCCAGGAGAACTGGCGGGAGATCAGTTCCGCGGTGGGCGGCGGTCCTGGGGGCGCTGAAGGGCCCGGAAGTCGTCGAAGAAACCGTAGTTGTGGGCCGGTGAGCCGTCGTCGGCCCGCTCCACGGTGCGGTTGGCGTAGAGGCTGTTCAGCAGCCAGGGTTGCTTGTCCGGGCCGAAGTTCCTGGTCATGGCGGCGCCTTGGGTGACTCCGTACGTGGCCACGGCGAGGCGCCCGGTATCGCGGAAGTGGCGCACCTGGTCCCGCAGGAAGTGCTTGTTGTTCTCGAACCAGGGGCTCATGGCGAGGAAGTCACGCCACTTCTCCTCGGGGAAGGGATGCTCGATGGCCTCCCTGATCACCTTCCACACCGGGGTGTCCGTCGGAAGGCGGTAGCGGCGGGCGAAGCGCGCGGGGATCGTGTCGTTCAGGTGCAGCCTCCACAGCTGGACCAGGGAGAACTCGGTGACCAGGAACTTCTGGCCGTCGCGGAGGCGGGGAAGGATGTAGTCGAGGTAGGGCTGTACCTTCTCCGGCGCCGACACATGGGGGTGGATGTCCACGCCCTCGATCTCCGGGGTCCGGCGGGTGAAGGACAGCCAGCGGTCGGTGGCCCGCGTCCGCTTGTCCGGCCTGTCGAGGTAGTTGAGCGCCCCCATGTGGAGGTGGGTCCGGCAGCGCGAGCCGAAGTGCTTCTTCCGGTACGCGATGATGTGCTCCGCGACCGTCTCGTAGAACGCGTTCAGCGCGCCCGAGCGGCGGTCCTGGGCAAGGCTCTCGATGAACGGCTCGTTGCCGATGGCCAGGATGTCGACGGTGTCGAGGACGGTGTGCAGGACCTTGTCGACCCGGGCGAGTTCCGCGGCCATGGCGGAGCCGCCCGGCCGGGGTATCGGCCGGTGGTTGTACGGGAACATCAGCGAGAGCACCGTGCTGTGACCGAGGCGATGGGCGTCCAGGAGCTTCGCGATGGCGCGCTGGTGGGAGGCGTCGTCCGTGACCTCGGGCATCGGAACGAAACCCCGGAGCCAGCCCGCGGAGAGCTCGCGCAACTCGCCGAAGGTCACGCTGTCGGGGTCCTCGTTGAAATTCGCTCCCAGCGCGCCGTCCGGCCCATTGGCGGAGGCCCTTTCGCCGGAGTCGGAGTCGGCGTCGGGGCCGGGACTGTGACCCGCCTTGTCGGCGGGCTCTCGTTCGCCCTGTGTGCACCCAGCGGCGACGAGGGCCCCGCCGGACAGGGCCAGTACACGCCGCCGGGAAAGCGGCTTCTTCCTCGTCTCCTTCTCCTGACGCACGGCATGCGCGTTCGAGTCCACGTGACGCTCCCTTTTCGTGCCGGTGACCCAGGCGCTGTTGCCGGGGCCGCCCGGAAGGACGCGTCGACGAAGCCTGTCCGTTGCCCATGGCGCCCACGTTTTTCGCGGAACCGCGTGCTCGGGCGCGCCGTGCCGCCCGGTCAGTGGGTGATCTGCACGGTGACGGTGAGGGCTCCCTTGTTGTCGTCGAGGCAGCCCTCGCGGTCGTTGGCGCGGAGTTGCAGGGTGCCCGAGCGGGTGGCCTGGAAGTGCCAGGCGCGGTGTACGGCGTGGGGGTTCCCGGGGTTTCCGGGGTAGCGGCCCAGGAGGGCGCCGAAGGGGACCGCCGAGTCCACCTTGCAGTCCTGCCAGGCGAAGCGGAGGGATTGGTCGTCGGCGGCGGTGTGGCCGGCCGGGCCGACGAAGGGCAGGTTGGCGGAGTCCACGGTCCAGGTGCCGCTGGTGTAGCGGACCGATACCTTGTCGCCCTTCTGGACCGGGGTGCTCGTCGCGGACTGCCAGCCACGGGCCGCGTCCACGGTCACCTTGCTGGTGGTGGTGGCGGGAGGCTGCGCCGCGTCGTCGTCGCCGTTGGACGGGGGGCCGAAGGCGAAGAAGAGCCCGGTGGCGAGGGCCGCCACCGCGAGTGCCGCGCCCGCCGTCCACCACCAGGTCCGGGCCCGGCCCCGGTCACGGGGTCGAGGGGGTGGCGATCCGGCCGCCCGGTCGATGACGGTCGGTTCCCGGTCCAGGGTGGGAGTCCCGCTGAGGGTGGGCGATCCGGTGAGGGTGTGGGGTGCGGTTGGCGTTGGGGTGCCGGTGAGGGTGTGGGGTGTGGTCGCCGTGGGCGTTGCGGCCGGCGTCGGGGTGTCCGCCACGTCCGCGGGGGTGGCCGCCACGTCCGTGGGAGTCTCCGGGAAGTCGCCCGGAGTGCCCGCCGGAGGCAGGGGGCCCGGGTCTTCCGCCCCGTCCGCCACGCGGCGCAGCGCGGCCCCGACCGTGGCCGCGGACGGGCGCCGGCCCGGTGACTTGTTCAGCAGGGCCTCGACGATGGGCCGCAGGGGGCCGACCCGTTCCGGGATCTCCGGATCCGCGAAGGTGACCGCGTGCAGCGCGGCGGCCCCGGTGGCGCGCTGGAAGGGCGGTACGCCGGAGGCGACCGCGGACAGGGTCGCGCCCAGCGACCACAGGTCCGACGGCGGGCCGACCTCCTCCGCGGTCAGCCGCTCGGGCGCCATGTAGCCGATGGAGCCGAGGAGTTCACCGGTGGTGGTGAGCGACTCGTCGTCTTCCAGGGCGGCGATGCCGAAGTCGGTGAGGACGGCGCTGCCGTCCCGGCGCAGCAGGACGTTGGCGGGCTTGACGTCGCGGTGCAGCGCCCCGGCGGCGTGCACGGCCTCCAGCGCGCCGAGCAGCTGCAGCCCGAGGGCGGCGGTGTGGCGGGGCGTGAGGGGGCCGTCGTCCGCGATCCGGCGGGCCAGGTTGGGGCCGTCGATCAGCTCCATCACGATCCACAGCCGGTCGTCGTGTTCGACCAGGTCATGGACGCCCACCACATGCGGGTGGTGCACCCGGGCGACGGTACGTGCCTCTCTCAGCGCCCGGCGCAGCCGTCGGTGGTACTCCTGGTCGTCGCTCGCGACGTTCAGCTCCTTGGCAGCGACCTCGCGCGCCAGCATCTGGTCGTACGCGCGCCAGACCGTGCCCATGCCGCCTCGTCCCAGCCGGTTGCCCAGCTGGTAGCGGCCGCCGACAAGCCGTATGTCGTCCCCACCCGGTGTCACCCGATCTCTCCTGTTCTCACGCCCGGTGAGCATAGTCGGAAGTGTTCGAACATCATCGGGCACAACTGATGCATCAGTCAGTCCGCATCGCAATTCCCGGGTGAAATTCCCATGGATTTAGGTATGAAGCGGGCATTCAACTGTCACATGCATTGCGCTTATCTCAACGCATCCGTACCGTGTCGGCCATGCTGCAACAGTTCGACGTGGCGGAACGCGTACGTCAGGTGATCGGCGAAGCCGGGTGTACCCAGCGCGAATTCGCGCGGCGGGTGGTGATGGACCCGTCCAAGCTCTCGCGTTCGCTCAGCGGGAGCCGGCGCTTCACCGTGGCCGAGCTGGCGCGGATCGCCGACGCCGGGAACGTGGACGCCGGATGGCTGC
>NZ_JAAAYH010000034.1:0-39812 GCF_018035285.1 Streptomyces sp. MK37H
CCGGAGCCTCCGGCACCCGCGTGCCCGGCACGGCAACTGAGCCGTCACCCGCGTCGGACGACGCCCCCGCAGCGTGGGAAGCGCCCCGCGGCGCGCCCGGACCGCCGGGCGCCGACGCGGCGCCCCAGGACCCCGCCCCATCCGGCCGTTCACCGATACCACCCGGCCGAGCGCCGTCCCGCGCGGGCGCGGTATCCGGGAAACCCGACGCGGCCGTGGACGCTTCGGCAGCCGCGCCCACCGACGCCCCGCCCGCCGCCGTACCGTCACCACGCTCCGGCTCGAAGGGAACGGCGACGGAACCGGGCGCCGCCGGAGCGGCGGCCGGGCTCGGCGGGGTCGGCTGACCCGGCTCTCCCGGCACGGCCCCCGTGCTTCGCGTCCCCGGCACGAGGGCTCCGCCCGGCGCGGGCTCGGTGGAGATGGTGTGCGGTGCGCCGGAGCCGCCCGGGTCCGACGCGGCGGACGGGGGCTCCGCGAGATTCGCGGACGGGGGCTCCTCGCTCCCGGCGTCCGGCGTCGTCAGCAGCAGGGCGGCGCGGCCGGCGTCGTCGGCGCGCAGGAGGCGGATCGCCTCGGCGGCCGCGTGGGGGCCGCTGACGGCGATCGCGTCGGCGGCGGCGCCCAGGGCCGTGGCGACCGGGACCTCGAAGCCCGGGGTCACGGTGAGGAGTTCGGCGGCGGGGCCCAGGAGTCCGCCGAGGCGGTCGGCGGCGGCCATAAGGGCGCCCGTGCCGTCCTTACGGCGCAAGCCGAGGGCGAGGGCGTCATGGCGGGCGGAGGTCGCTGCGCGCTCGCGTTCGGCGGCCGTCGCCGCCTCGCGGGCCGCGCTCAGCGCGGCCTCCGCCTCGGCCAGCTCGTGCTTCGCGGCCTCATGGCGCTCCGCCAATTCCGCGTCATCCGCGTCGAGTCCGTCGACCTCCGCCTTGAGCTGCTCGTACTCCTCCTGCGCGGCGACCGCCCGGGTCTGTGCCTCGTCGCGGGACGCGGCCAGCCGCTCGATCTCGGCGCGGGCCGAACCGGCCCGGCCACGGGCGGCGTTCACCTGGCCCTGGAGCCGGGCGAGCCCTTCGCGGCGGTCGGCGATGGCGCGGGCCACGTCCTTGAGCCGGCGCTCCTCCTCGGCCAGACTCCGCTCGAGCTCGGCCCGGTGCGCCACGGTGTCGTCCAGCGCCCGGCTCGCCGCCTCCAGGGCGGCCTCCAGCTCGGCCTCCTGCTCCCGGATGCGGGCCGCCTCCCGCTCCATGTCCTCGGGGTCGCGTCCGCGCCGCTCCTCCCCGGGGGCGGAGGTGGCGCTCTTGACCCGGGCGTCCGCCAGGCTGATCGTGCCGCGCACCCGCTCGGCGAGCTGCGAGAGCTCGTACCAGGTCTGCTGGGCGTCCCGGAGCCGGGGCGCGAGCCGCCGCACCTGCTCCTCCAGCGCCGCCTCGCGCTGCTGTGCGGTCCGCAGCTCGGCCTCGGCGGCCTCCTTGCGCCGCTTGAGCTCGGCCTCGTCGGCGACCTCGGCGCTCAGTGCCTCGCGCAGGGTCACCAGGTCGTCGGCGAGCAACCGCAGCCGGGCGTCGCGCAGATCGGCCTGGATGACGGCGGCCCGCCGGGCCACCGCGGCCTGCCGGCCGAGCGGCTTGAGCTGGCGGCGCAGTTCGTCGGTGAGGTCCTGGACGCGGGCGAGGTTGGCCTGCATCGCGTCCAGCTTCCGCAGCGCCTTCTCCTTGCGCTTGCGGTGCTTGAGGACGCCCGCGGCCTCCTCGATGAAGGCGCGGCGGCCGGTCGGATCGGCGTGCAGCACCCCGTCGAGCTGGCCCTGCCCGACGATGACGTGCATCTCCCGGCCGATACCGGAGTCGGAGAGCAGCTCCTGGATGTCCAGCAGCCGGCAGGTGTCCCCGTTGAGCTGGTACTCGCTGCCGCCGTTGCGGAACATGATCCGCGTGATGGTGACTTCGGCGTAGTCGATGGGCAGCGCGCCATCGGCGTTGTCGATGGTGAGCGAGACCTCGGCGCGGCCGAGCGGGGGACGGCCGGTGGTCCCGGCGAAGATGACGTCCTCCATCTTGCCGCCGCGCAGGGACTTGGCACCCTGTTCGCCCATGACCCAGGAAAGGGCGTCCACGACATTGGACTTGCCCGAGCCATTGGGACCGACGACGCAGGTGATGCCCGGCTCGAACCGGAGCGTCGTGGCGGAGGCGAAGGATTTGAACCCTCGCAGGGTCAGGCTCTTGAGATGCACGCCTTTGGACTCTACCCGCCACACTTCCTCCGGCACCGTCCCATGACGGTGGCGCGGCGCACCCGTCCCGGCTTTTTCTCCGTTTCAGCAATGATCGGTTTCACCGCTGGGAGAGAGGGGCACATCAGTCGGTAAGGGTGGCTCGGAGGCACGCTGGGGAAACGACGAAGGGACGCCGAAGCGTCCCTTGAGGATTCTCAAGCGGCTGACGATGCAGCCCGACCGGCCCTGGGGCTGGGTCAGGCGAGCGCAGGCTCCGCCTGGGATACGTCGATGCTTTCGAGCAGCGAGTCGCCGTGACGAGCGGCGGCGGACAGCGCGTCGTTCTCGGCCTGAATCCGGACGATCTCGGATTCAAGGTCCTGGACGCGCTGCTGAAGCCGTCGCATCTCGGCGAGGACTCGGGGGTCGGAACCGCCGACGTAACCGAGAAGCGCCTTTGCCATGATGGATGGTCCTCCACAATGAGTGACCGACCGAAGCGGTGTGGGTCGTGAGGGATTTGCACCCGCGATGCCTGCCGAAATTACTACCCTGCTGCGCGGCAAACAGTTAAGGTGCGCGGGGCTTCCAGCGTCTCACCAATTGGTTTGAGGGTCAACACGATCACACGCCGACGGGCCCGCAGGGGCCGAGAGCACACTGGCGGCGGATGGTCCCGCCCCTCTCCAGATGACCCATCGCGGTCGGGGATCTTTCGTGACTCCGCAGCCTTCCATGGAGCGGCCCCGTTGGCAACCATCAGCCGATTTCTGCTCACCGTGCGCAGGGAAGGCGTGGTCAGAGGGGGCCACGGAGGGTGCCTCCGGTGAGTTGATCAACGGATCTCGAAGGCGTCGTAGCCGCCGCGCGGTGTGTCCCAGATCTCGGTGATTCCCTCGACTTTCCCGGGCGTGTCGCCGTCCCGGAGCCATTCGAGCAACTGTTCGCATTCCGCACGCGGGCCCTCCGCGACCACCTGCACCCGCCCGTCGGCGAGGTTGGAGGCAAAGCCGACGAGGCCCCCGATGCGCAATGCGTTGGCCCGGGTGTACCAGCGGAAGCCGACACCCTGGACGCGGCCGCGGACCCACACGGTGAGGCGGACTCTTTCGTTCATATGCGCACGCTAACCCCCCGTCCGAGCAGCCGCTAAACCATCGAATTGCCCAGTGGGCAGGCGCGTTGGGGCCCGAATGGCGTACAGTCCCGGCTCAACAGGACTCACCCACACGAGTGATACATGGCTCGCGCACACGAGTGACACATTTCGAGCGACTTTTGACGCCGAGCACACAAGGAAGGCAGGAGATGGGCCGCCATCGACGATCTGCCCCCGGTACCCCGGCGCAGGTGGCCGCAGCAGGCCGCCACCGGGGACCGCACCGGAGCCCCCTCGCTCCGGTCCGGACCGGACTGTTGGGCGTGTCCGCCGCTGTCGCGGTCGGCGCCGTGGCGATGGCCTCCGGACTCGGTCCGAACGGCTACAAGCTCGGCGGGGGCAACGACTCCGCCGGACAGGTCCAGGCGGACGGTCCCTCGGACTCCGGCCTGGAGACACAGGGCTCGCAGTCCGCGGCCCCCACCGATCGCAGCACGGTGCCGCCCAGCCGTGGTGACGACCGCCCTCACGCACCCTCCACAACTCCCTCCAAGACCCCCTCCAGGCCCTCTGAGACGCCCTCCACCACCCCGCCGGAGCAGCCGGGGCCCTCCCAGCCCTCCGGGAACGACCGGCCGGGCGGAAACGGCAAGGGCAACGGCAAGGGCAAGGGAAGCGACAACAGCAACGGCAAGGGCGGCGCGAACGGCGGCGGGCACGGCAAGCCGTCGCAGACGCCCTCGACGGAGCCGACCGCACCCGAACCCCCGGCGGAGTCGGCCGGCCCCGAGACCGCCTCGGAGGCCGAAGTCCTCACCCTCGTCAACAAAGAGCGCAAGAAGGTCGGCTGCGACCCCGTGACGGCCGACTCCAAACTCGCCCAGCTGGCCGAGGACTTCAGCGAGGACATGTCCCTGCGCCAGTTCTTCGACCACATCAACCCCGACGGCGACAGCCCCTGGGAGCGGGCCGAGGGCGCGGGCATCCTGGACCTGGGCGGGGAGAACATCGCCCGCGGCCAGTCGGACGCACAGTCCGTGATGGACTCCTGGATGAACAGCTCCGGCCATCGCGCCAACATCCTCAACTGCTCGTTCAAGCGACTGGGTGTCGGCGCGCACTTCGGCGACGGCGGCCCCTGGTGGACCCAGGACTTCGGCTATTGAGATAGGTGCAGGTCAGAGGCTTACCGGGCCGTCTGGGCCGTGTCGGGGCCGTCATTCGTACGGGCCCCATCTCCAAGGACACGATCAACGGCGGCCCGGGTCCGGGTCTCGCTGGAGGGCATCAGGTGCGTGTACGTCCGGAGGGTGTATCCGGGGTCATGGTGCCCCAGGTACTCGCTCAGAGCCTTGATGCTCTCCCCCGCGTCGAGGAGCAGCGAGGCATAGAAGTGGCGTAGCGCGTGCATGCCATTCTCACGGTTGGGCTCTACGCCGACTGCTCGCAGCGTCGGACGCCAGACGCGATCGTTGAAGCGGTTCCGGTTGAGCGGCAACCCGGCAGGCCCGCAGAAGATCAGCGTTGCCGTAACCGGCGGCCCATCGAGCGTCTTCCAGGGCAAGGTGATCGCAACAGGCGGGTACCGCGTGATGTGCCCGGCGAGAGCGAACGCGACCGACTCAGGTAGTGGTACGTCGCGGATCTTGCCGCCCTTCGGAGGGGCGAACACCGGACGCCCACGGAGTAGCTTGACCTGGCGGACGACGTGAACGACTCCCCCGAGGAAGTCCACCTCTTCCACGGCCAGGCCGAACACCTCACCCTGTCGCAGTCCGCAGCCAACGGCCGGTTCGATCAGCTCCCGGTACCGGTCAGGTAGCTGATCCTGGACCGCCTTGACACGCTCAACCGTCCACGGCTTGATCTTGCGCGGGTCCAGCCGGGGCGCCTTGACTGACCGGGACCGACACGGATTGTCTCTGATGATCCGGTCTTCCACAGCAGCCGTGAAGACCGTGGAGACGTGCGCGAAGATCCCCCGACGATAGCCAGCCGCAAGGCCCGCGTCCTCCAGAGCGCGCATCCACAGCCGTATGTGTGAGGGCTGGAACGACGCCAAGGGTCGCGTCCCCAGGTAGGGCGTCGCGTGCAGGCGTAGCCGACTCTCGACAGACTCACGGGTGGCCGGATCGGTGGTCTGAGTGGCAAGCCACGTGCTCACGTACTGCGCGAAGGTCACCCGTCCCGCCAATGGGTCGATGTAGTCGCCCCGGGACATGTCGGCCTCGACGTTGTTCAACCACGCTTCAGCCTTGCGCTTCTGCTTGTCCGGGAATGACTGGCTCTTCTCAGTGCCATCGGGCCCGACGTAGCGGGCGCGGTAGCGCAGGCCGACGCCGTGCCGGTCGGTCTTGACCTTGACGGGCTTGCCATCCAGACCGGGAACCGTCTTGTACCAGCGGTCTTGGACGTGCCCGGCCATCAGGCAACCCCTTCCATCAGGTCAGCGATCCAGCGGCGAACGTCTTCGGGGTCGAAGCGCAGGTGTCGGCCGACCCGGAAGCCGCGCGGACCGGTGCCCTTGCGACGCCACTGGTAGACCGTCTCGACCGGTACGCCGACCAGGTCAGCCAGGTCCAGCGGAGTCAGGTAGCGCTCAGGAAGCGGTCGGGCCATGGTCACCACTCCCCCTCTGCGTCGAGATCGGCCAGTACCTCACGGGCGGTTTCGCGGTTGGTGCGGAGCTCCCGGGCGATGGTGGCAGCGAGCCAGGATTCGCCGGGCGTGTGGCCATGCCCCGCGTAGGTCCAGTGGGACATGACCAGCGTGGAGCCCTCCGGGGCGTCGTCAGGGTCGGGCAGGCCCCGTTCACGGCGTTCCTGGCGTGCGCGGAAGTCGGCGCGGACCTGGCGAAGTGCGCTGAGGGTGGTGGAGTAGCGGCGGGACTTGGTGGAGAAGTGGCCCCGGAAGCCGAGCATGTGAGCCCATTGCCAGAGCTTGCGGTCCGGGTAGTGGTCGTCCAGGTCGAAGCAGGCTTCGATCAGGCGGCGGGTGTGGGCGGGAAGGTCGGTCAGCTTGTCCAGCTCGGAGAGCTCCCCGATCCGGCGGTCAACGGTGCCCGTGGTCTCGGCCGCTTTGGTGGCGTACTTGGCCACGTACGAAGCGACCGCCTGCTCGGTGAGTTCCTGGCCGTCGTCCATGCCGATGGGCCGTACGTCCACCTGATCACCCCAGCGGAGCACGCGGGCAGGCTGGCCATCAGCGGCGGGCAGGGGACGGAGACGCGGGCAGCAGCGGCGGTGATGGCGTCCGACAGCAGGCCCGCACTGGCCCAGGTCGGCGGGGCGTCGTCCGCTCCTCCAGGGCCGTCGAGACGCACGATGGCATGGAAGTGGACCGCTCCACGCTTCTGGTACTCGGCCACCTTGCCGAAGGAGACCCGGCACACCTCCCCCAGCGCGCTCTGGCTCAGCCCGGCACGGGCAGCCAGCTCCCGGCGCAGGTAGATGGTGAAGCGTCGCCACAGGTCCCCCGCATGGTTGTTCCACAGCACCGCGCCCGCGTAGTCGTACCGGCCCGAATCGAGCGCCGTGCCGAGCTCGGGAGCTCCCTCATGGTGGGCGGTGCCGCAACGGCAGCGGCCGGAGGCGGGGCGGTTGTGGACCGGGCCGAAGCTCGGGGCGGTCAGGGTGGCGAACACCTTGGGGTGCGTGCGCACCCGAGCGGAAACGCCCTTGTTCAGGTCTCCTGTCAGGCCCGCACGGATCAGGTGGAAGGTGTCCCCCGCGTAGGTCCAGGCACAAGAGGGGCAGCGGGAGGCCCGACGGTTGCCGCACGCGACCCGGAGCCGTCCGCCCGGTTCACCCTCAGTGCTGTAGGAGTACAGGACGTCCCCGGTCTTGGCGTCGCGGGTGGTGGTCAGGCCCTGGAGGTGGATCGGGTCGGAGCAGCCGCCGTTGCGCTTGATCTGCTCTTGCCAGCGGTCGAAGCCCGGTCCGGCGGTGACCCTGAGCGTGTCGGCGAGGGTGATGGGGTCGGTGCCCAAAGAGGCCGCGACGTTAGCCACAGCCTCCGGGGCGACGGGGAAGGCCGTCACTGGTGATCCTCCCTCGGGTAGCCGTGCCCGAGGGGCGGGTAGGTGCCGAACACCTTGGCGTCATCTTCGGCGTAGAGCGCGTCATCGACCACGGCGAAGAACTCGGTGTGCGGCCGAACGTCGTGGCGGTTCAACCACGTGGCGATCTGCTCGGTGCGGTCTTCGTCGGCCGCTTCGGCAGCGTGGCGGGGGTCCCCGAAGTACGTCACGCGACACCGCCCTGGCACATCCCGCACGGGCGGTAGCCCTCTTCGAACCAGTCGGCGTCAGGGTCAATGGCCCAGTGGCCCCACAGCTTCCCGGCGTCGTCGCACGTCGGGCAGGGGCCGTCGAACGCCGGGCGCTCCTGCCTGGCCTTCGCCTCATCGCTCATCCCCATGGACCTTTGGCAGGTGACGGCAGCCGCCAACTCCTCAGCACGAGCCAACCGACCAGCGCGGGGGAAACGGGCAGCCTGGCCCTGTTTCTGTGCGGGGGTAAGCCGACCCTCCAGCCACGACAGCCGGTAGCCCCGCGCGAGGGCAGCGGAGCGATACAGGCGCTCCAGGCCCATCCGCTCCGCGCCCTGGAGGATCCAGGTCACCAGCGTGGGCGCGTCCCCGGCCCGGTACTGGTACCGGTCGGGCATGTCGGAGGCGTACAGCGCAACCGCACGCTCCTGGTTGTTCAGGCTTTCGACTAACACAGCCGACGCGGCCGAAGTGCCAGACGACGCGCGCGGAGCAACAAGCGTTTCAGGCATGATGGAAACTCCCTTTGGTGGGAGCCGGGGCGGCGGATCTGCTTGGCGGTAGGAGCGCCGCCCCGGCATGAACGGATCAGTCAGCGGCGGCGCTGGCTACGCGGAGGGACCTTCGGGCCGGGCTCGATCCCCGTCGCCCAGCACGGGTCACACCCGTCACCGGCAGCGCTCTCGCCGGACCCCTCGCAATTCGGGCAGGGCGGGCACCCGCCGTACTGCTTGACACGAACCTTGTATGCCGACTCTTCCGCACTCCGAGCACGCTTCCCGAACATCGACTCTCCCTCTGGGTGGTTTGACCTTCACAGCACGGGGCGGCGGATCTGCTTGGCGGTAGGAGCGCCGCTCCCGCTTGTGGCTGGGTCACCCCTGTCATGCAGGTGATGACAGCTCTATAGTGTTCTAGAGCACCTGAGAAAGTCAAGAGCTCTACTAGAGCACTTTAGAACAGGAGGCCAACATGGCAGGGCAACCGCAGGGACTTGCGCCCTATCGTCGTATCGCCGCCGACATCAGGCGACGCATCGAGTCAGGGGAGATCGCCCAGGGGGAGCGCATCCCATCCGTGCGGGACATCGTGCGAGACGAAGGCGTATCCACCGCCACGGCGACGCGGGTAGCGGCAGTGCTCCGGGAGGAGGGGTACGCCAAGTCCATCCCTGGCGTAGGAACGATCGCGACCACCCCCAAGAAGCTGACGACCGGCCCCGACCGGCTGACGATGTTGCGAGCCGGGGGCGATGGATACCGGCCAGGAGAGAGCGTTGAGATCTTGAGTTCCGGACTCGCGCCCGCCCCAGAGGAGGTTGCCGACGCGTTGGGGTTGGAGGAGGGGGAAGAGGCAGTCCAGAGGCGTCGGATCTACAGGGATGGGGATGGAGTCGTCGCGCTGTCAACCTCTTGGCTACCGGGAGAGTTCGCGGCGTCAGCCCCAGAGCTGTTGAGTACCGGACCATTGCCCAAGATGACGTTCGGGTTGATCGAAGAGAGGACCGGACGACGCGCAGTTCGCCGGAGGGACGTCGTTGCGATCAAGGAAGTCCCTGAAGACGTGGCCCCCTTGCTGGGCGTCACCCCCGGCACCTCGGCCCTCTCCATGACCAACCGTTACTGGGACCAGCACGGCGACACCACCGAGTACGCAATCGACTACCTAGGCGCCGGGCGAACCTTGTCCGCAGACTACGACCTTGACTGACCCGGTTCGTTACGGATTTCTCTACCTCATCAAGGCCCCCGGCTGCGCTCCGCTTCGCCGGGCGCGCTCCCGGCTCCCGGTCGCGCTCTGCTCCTGCCTCCGGCCCGCGCCGCGCACCGTCCGCCGACGCGCGCCCACAGGCGAGAAAGCCGGGGGCCAATGGTCGAGACCCAACCGGCCGACACAGGCTCAAGCTTCAAACCATGCCTCCGGCGGGGGCTCTCAGGCTCCGGGATGGCCGGGGGCTCCGTCTGCGTCCGCAGGTCCGTCGTGGCGTGCGTGGGAACTCCCATCCCGTCACCGTCGTCCCAGGCAGAGCCGAGCAGACGCGGCCCAGGGGCGTCAAGGTCGTTCGTACAGTGGCGCGCTCCACCTTGACGCCCCTGAACCACGCCCGCTCCACGGTGTGTGGGACGACGGCGACGGGATGGGAGCTGGGGAGGGTGGTGGGTTAAGGAAGTGAGGAGGCTCGGGCCGTCGCGGGGCCGTGAAAGGGTGCTCAACGACGACCAACGCTGACAACCATTGACGGCTCAGCCGCAGGTCACAGCGTTGATCGGTTAGGCGACCGCAGGTCACAGACCCGGCCGGTCACTTCTTCGGCTACTGAGCCGCTGAGCGGAAGCCCTGAGCGGGCCTCCGCATCCGGCCACGCATGAAGGCCCGGAGCGCATGAAAGCGCCCCGGGCTTTCACATGCCGTACAAGCAGCACACTCACCAGCCGAAAGCGCGACCCCGGAGTCAGCGCTGAGTGCGCGTATGGTGTGGGTATGGACAGTGAACGCACTGGCGGGGCGTCCACCACGGTGGACGCGGAGAACCTGGCCTTCGACGTGTTCGCCCGCGCCTGCCCCTCACGCGGCACGCTGGAGCATGTCACCGGCAAATGGGGCGGCCTCATCCTGGGCGCGCTCCACGACGGCTCCTTCCGCTTCAACGAGCTGCGGCGGCGGGTCGACGGCGTCAGCGAGAAGATGCTGTCCCAGACACTGCACGCGCTGGAGCGCGACGGTCTGGTGCACCGCGAGGCGCAGCCGACCAACCCGCCCCGGGTGGACTACCGGCTGACCCCGCTGGGCAGCGCGGTCGCCGAGCGGCTGCTGGCCCTGATCCATCTGGTCGAGGACCGGATGCCCGAGGTGCTGACGGCCCAGGAGCGCTACGACACCACGCGCGTCGGGAGCGGCGAGGCATCGGCCGCGCGGGACGCCGGACGGGACGCCGTGGTGGCCGGGCGCGGCGGGCGCTGACAGCGCGGGCAGAAGTAGCTGGAGCGGTTCATCCAGGGGCGGCGGCGCATCGCGGTGCCGCAGCGGCGGCAGGGCTCGTCCTCCCGGCCGTAGGCGTCCAGGGAGCGCTCGAAGTACCCCGACTCGCCGTTCACGTTCACATAGAGGCTGTCGAAGCTGGTGCCGCCGACGGCCAGCGCGGCGGTCATCACCTCGCGCACATGGTCCAGGAGTTCGGCGGCGCGCGGGCGGGTGAGGGTGGCCGTGGGCCGGTCGTAGTGCAGCCGGGCGCGCCACAGCGCCTCGTCGGCGTAGATGTTGCCCACCCCGCTGATCAGCGACTGGTCCAGCAGCGCGCGCTTGATCGTGGTGCGGCGGCGGCGCAGCGCGAGGTGGAAGGCCGCCTCGTCGAAGGCGGGGTCCAGCGGGTCGCGGGCGATGTGCGCGATGGCCTCCGGCAGCCCCTCCAGGTCGCCGGGGACGGTGTCGTGCAGCGAGAGCCCGCCGAAGGTGCGCTGGTCGACGAAGCGCAGCTCGGTGCCCGCGTCGTCGGCGAAGCGGACCCGGATGCGCAGATGCTTCTCGTCGGGCGCCTCGGCCGGCTGGACCAGCAGCTGCCCGCTCATCCCGAGATGGGCCAGGACCGACTCGGCGGGCGCGTCGTCGTCGAACGGCAGCCACAGGTACTTGCCACGGCGCCGGACGGTCCCGGCGCGACGGCCCCTGAGGCGGGCCGCGAAGTCCTCCGCGCCGCCGAGGTGGCGGCGGACCGCGCGCGGGTGCAGCACCTGGACCTCGGCGACCGTACGGCCGCTGACCCAGCGCTCCAGTCCGCGGCGGACCACCTCGACCTCGGGCAGCTCGGGCAACGGGGGCCTCCTTAAGCCTTCGAGCCCTCACCGCCCCCGGGCGGAACGGCCCGGGCGGGCCGTCCGCCGCGGGGGCGGTGAGAGACGTTATGGACGTGATGGACGGTGCGGGTCGGGGAAGGCCGATCAGCGTGCCGGGGAGGCCGTGTCGGCGGCGGCTCCGCCGTCCACCACCGTGCCCGCGGTTCCGGCGTCGGCCGCCTTGGCCTTCGCCTGGGCCTCGTCGGCAGCCGCGCGGATGGCGCGCCAGGCGGCCTCGGCCGCCTGCTGCTCGGCTTCCTTCTTGCTGCGGCCGGTGCCGGTGCCGTACGCGACACCACCGACGCGGGCGGCAGCCGTGAAGGTCTTCTCGTGGTCGGGACCGGTCTCGGAGACCAGGTACTCCGGGACCCCGAGGCCCTCGGTGGCGGTCAGCTCCTGGAGACTGGTCTTCCAGTCCAGGCCGGCGCCGAGGTTCGAGGACTTCTCGATCAGCGGGTCGAAGAGCCGGTGGACCAGCTCCGCGGCAGCGTCGAGCCCCCGGTCGAGATAGACAGCGCCGATCACCGCTTCAAGGGTGTCGGCGAGGATGGAAGCCTTGTCCCTGCCGCCGGTGCCCTCTTCGCCCCGGCCGAGCCGGATGAAGGCGCCGAGGTCGAGGCCGCGGCCCACCTCCGCGAGCGCGCGCGAGTTCACCACCGCGGCCCGCAGCTTGGCCAGCTGGCCCTCGGGCAGGTCGGGGTGGATGCGGTACAGCGTGTCGGTGACCACCAGGCCGAGCACCGAATCCCCGAGGAATTCCAGCCGCTCGTTGGTGGGCAGCCCGCCGTTCTCGTACGCGAAGGAGCGGTGGGTCAGCGCACGCACCAGAAGGGCGGACTCGAGCTGGTACCCGAGCCGCCCTTCCAGGATCGTGTGAGACGAGGCCGTGTCCGCCTGGGCCGCTTCACCGCGCTTGCGCGGGGGCGTGGTGGCGTCTGACATAGAGCCTGTCACCCGCCGATCAGACCTCGAGGACCTGGCGGCGGTTGTAGGTGCCGCAGCTCGGGCACGCGATGTGCTGCTGCTTCGGCTCGTGGCAGCGCTCGCACGCCACCAGGTTGGGGACCGCAGCCTTCCACTGCGACCGGCGGTGGCGCGTGTTGCTGCGCGACATCTTCCGCTTCGGAACAGCCACGGCTACTTCTCCTGTGAGTCATCCCCGCGCTCGCGGGGTGCGTTGTCCTTCTCGCCGTCCCTCATGGTCTCGGCGAGTCCCTGCAGTGCCGCCCAACGGATGTCGGCGGACTCGTGGTGGTGGTCGGGGTCGTCCGCGAGCCGGGCGCCGCAATCGGCACACAGCCCCGGGCAGTCCTCCCGGCACACCGGCTGCAGCGGCAGTGCGAGCACCACCGCGTCGCGCAGCACGGGCTCGAGGTCGAACAGGTCGGCCTCGAGGAAGAGCATGTCCTCCTCCTCGGCGTCGTCGCCGGTATCCGCTTCGCGGCTCCGGTCGTCGGCGTCGGGGTAGGAGTACATCTCCTGGAAGTCCACTTCGAGCTCTCGCTCCAGCGGCTCCAGACACCTTACGCACTCCCCCGTGAGCGGCGCACGGGCGGTGCCTGTGACAAGCACCCCTTCCATGACCGACTCCAGGCGGAGGTCCAGCTCGATCGTCGCGCCCTCCCGCACCCCGATGACCTCGATACCGAGACCCTTGGGCGCCACCACGGAGCGGGAGACCCTTTTGAGCGCACCAGGACGACGGCCCAGCTCGCGCGTGTCGAACACGAGGGGGGCACGGTGGTCGAGGCGGGCGTTCAGGGCTTCCTGCTTTCTACGCTGCGGCGGGCCACCCGAACATCCACTACGAATCGGGCAGCCGAGATCGCGGACGTACGCGCGACCGAAGAGCCAGGATACTGGACGGGCCGCCGTAGACCCAATCCGCCCGGTGGGGAAGGGGTTCTCGCCGCCCGGTGGGGAGCGGGGCCTAGCGGCCCTGCTCGTACTGGCGGAGCTGATCGAGGTCGATCATGCTCGTGTCGAACAGGCTGGTCTCGTCGAGTGCGGCACCCGGCTGCTGCTGGTGGTGCTGGGGCAGCTGCTGAGGCTGCTGGGGCACGTCGTAGGCCGCGTTCGGATCGTAGCCCTGGGCCTGGGCCTGCTGCTGCCAGCCGTAGGCGTCCTGCTGATAGCCACCCTGCGCGGCGTACGCGTCCTGCTGTACGTACGCCTGCTGGTAGCCGTACGCGTCCTGCTGCTGATAGCCCGCGGTGGCGGCGTAGTACGCGGCGTCGGCGGCCGCCTGGTCGGGCGGGGCGACGGGCTGGACGAGGTCCGCCTGGGACTGGGCCAGGTCCGCCAGATAGTCGTCGTCGGTGGTCCGCAGGGCCGTGCCGGCCTCGTCCTGGGCCGCCATATGGGCACCGAGTTCATCGGCGGGCCGGGCCCCGAGCAGCTTCTGGCGGCCCCGGCCGACCGCCTCCAGGGTCTTGGCGAGGACCGCCGAGACGGCCCCCAGCTTGGTGTCCACGTACTCGTCCGCGCGGTGCCGCAGGGTGGCCGGGTCGGCGCTGCGCTCCGGGCCCTCGTCGGGCTGCCCGAGGCCGTCCTCGGCACCGGGGGCGCGGCCGAGCAGCTTCTCCCGGCCGCGGTCGACCGAGCCGATGGTCTTGGTGAGCACGACCTCGAAGTTGGCCAGCTTGCTGTCCACGTAGTCGTCGGCCTCGACGCGGATCTCCTCGGCCTCCCGGCGGGCCTCGGTCAAGATCCGGTCGGCCTCCTCCTGGGACTTCCGCACCAGCTCGGTGTCCGAGATCAGCGAGGCGCGCTGGGCGTGGGCGGACTCGATGATCCGCTCGGCCTCCCGGTGGGCCTCCTCGACCATCTGGTCCCGGCCGCCGATCAGCTCCTGGGCGTGGGCCAGGGAGTCCGGGAGTGCCGCGCGCACCTCTTCGAGCATGGCGAGCAACTCGGCGCGGTTGATCACGCACGAGGCCGACATGGGCATGGACCGGGCGCCGCCGACGGTATCGACGATCTCGTCGAGCTTCTTCTGCACGTCCACTGTGGGTGCTCGCAGACTGTCTGGATGCGGATGGGTACGGGATACGAACGGGACGACTGTACGGCCAGCGGGCGCCTCCCGGACAGCCGCTGACGCCCCGTCAGCCGCTACTTCCGGCCGAGCCGCTCGGCGAGCGCCTCCAGGACGATCGGGGGCACCAGGTGGGAGACGTCGCCGCCCCAGGCCGCGACCTCCTTGACCAGGCTGGAGGAGAGGAAGCTGTAGGTGGGGTTGGTGGGCACGAACAGCGTCTCCACGCCGGAGAGGCCGTTGTTCATCTGGGCCATCTGCAGCTCGTAGTCGAAGTCGCTGACGGCCCGCAGCCCCTTGACGATCGCGGGGATGTCCCGCTGCTTGCAGAAGTCCACCAGGAGGCCGTGGAACGCTTCCACCTTGACGTTTCCGTACTCCTCTGTGGTCCGGCGGAGGAGATCGATCCGCTCGTCCACCGTGAACAGGCCCTGCTTCGACTTGTTGATCATCACGGCGACGTGCACGACGTCATAGAGCTTGGAGGCACGGGCGATGATGTCGAGGTGTCCATTGGTGACGGGGTCGAACGACCCCGGACAGACTGCGCGGCGCAATGGAAGTTCCTCGCTCTCGGGTCCGGTCATGACGCGTTCTCGCACGTCGAGGCGGCGCGACCGTACCAAAGCGTGCCCTCGCCGTAGCGACGGGCCCTGAGCCCCTCGAATCCGGCAGGCCACACGAACTCCCCACCTCGTGTGCTGCGCTCAACGGTGGCCAGCGCGCCGGGCGCGAGCCAGCCCTTCCCCAGGAGTGTGAGGAGTATCTCCCGGACTTGGTCGTCGGTGACCGCGTAGGGCGGATCCAGGAAAACGACGTCGTACGGGCCGGTGTCGGGGGCCTGTCCGGCGATGGTCTGTTCGGCCTTGCCGGTGCGCAGCTCCGCGCCGGGCAGACCCAGGGTGCGGACGTTCTGACGGATCGTGCGGGCCGCCCGCGGGTCGGACTCGACCAGCAGCGTGTGGGCGGCGCCGCGGGACAGCGCCTCCAGGCCGACCGCTCCGGAGCCGCCGTACAGGTCCAGGACGCGGGCACCGTCCAGCGAGCCGAGCAGCGACTCCCAGGTGGAGAACAGGCCCTCACGCGCCCGGTCCGAGGTGGGTCGGGTGCCGTTTCCCGGCGGCACGGCCAGGCGCCGGCCGCCGGCCGCTCCGGCGATCACGCGGGTCATGGGTGTGGGCCGTCCTTCGCGGTGGTCGGGGCAGCGGCGCACCGTGCCCGTCCGGGCGGGGCCGCCGCATCTCCACGATATGGCGTACGGGGGCCGGCGGTGGCCGGGCGCTCCTTTCGCGGGGCTCAGCCCTTGTCGAGGAATTCCGCACGCTCCTTGTCCAGCAGGGCGTCCAGCGCGGTGCGCAGCTGCGGGTATCCGGCCAGCTCCGGGTCGGCGGCGACGATCGCGGCCGCCTCCTCCCGGGCCGCCGCGATGACCTCCTCGTCGTCGATGACGGCGAGCACCCGCAGCGAGGAGCGGACCCCGGACTGGGCCTGGCCGAGCACATCGCCCTCCCGGCGCTGCTCCAGGTCGATCCGGGACAGCTCGAAGCCGTCGAGCGTGGCCGCGACCGCGCCCAGCCGCGCCCGGGCGGGGCTGCCCTCGGGCATGTCGGTCACCAGCAGACACAGCCCGGCGGCCGAGCCCCGGCCGACGCGGCCGCGCAGCTGGTGCAGCTGGGAGACGCCGAACCGGTCGGCGTCCATGATCACCATGGCGGTGGCGTTGGGGACGTTCACACCGACCTCGATGACGGTCGTGGCGACCAGGACGTCCACCTCGCCCGCGGCGAAGCGGCGCATCACCTCGTCCTTGGCCTCGGGCTGCATCCGCCCGTGCAGCACCTCCACCCGCAGATCACTCAGCGGGCCCTTGACGAGCTGCTCGGCGACATCGACGACGGCCAGCGGCGGACGCTTCTCGGCCTCGTCCTCGGGGCTCTTCTCCTTCGCCGCCTTGGACTCGTCCTCCTCGTCCCCGATCCGCGGGCACACCACATAGCACTGGTGGCCCGCGGCCACCTCCTCCCGCACCCGCTCCCAGGCGCGGGTCAGGAAGTGCGGCTTGTCCTTGGCGGGCACCACATGGGAGGCGATCGGGGAACGGCCCGAGGGCAGCTGGTCCAGAACGGAGGTCTCCAGGTCGCCGAAGACGGTCATGGCGACGGTGCGCGGGATCGGGGTGGCCGTCATCACCAGCAGATGCGGGGGCTGCTTGCCCTTGGAACGCAGGGCGTCGCGCTGCTCGACCCCGAAGCGGTGCTGCTCGTCCACGACCACCAGGCCAAGATCGTGGAACTGGACCTTGTCCTCGATCAGGGCATGGGTGCCGATCACGATCCCGGCCTCGCCGGTGACCAGGTCCAGCAGCGCCTGACGGCGGGCCGCGGCGCCCATGGAGCCGGTGAGCAGCACCACCTTGGTGCCCTGCTCGGTGCCGCCCAGCATGCCGCCCTCCCGTCGCCCACCATCCCCCTTCTGCGGAGGGGCTTCGCGCCACAGCCCCCAACTGGCCAGCTCGCCCATCATCTCGGTGATCGACCGGTGGTGCTGCTGGGCGAGCACCTCGGTGGGCGCGAGCATCGCCGCCTGCCCCCCGGCGTCCACGACGCCGAGCATCGCGCGCAGCGCGACCATGGTCTTGCCCGAGCCGACCTCGCCCTGGAGCAGCCGGTGCATGGGGTGGTCGGTGGCGAGGTCGGCGAAGATCTCCTCGCTGACCCGGCGCTGGCCCTCGGTGAGGGTGAACGGCAGCCGGGCGTCGAAGGCGGTCAGCAGCCCGTCCGGGGCGGGCTTGCGCGGCGCCGCGGGCAGCTGGGCGTCGGCCTGCCGCCGCCGGGCGAGCGCCACCTGAAGGACGAACGCCTCGTCCCACTTCAGCCGGTCCCGGGCCGTCGCGATATCGGCCTTGGTGCTGGGCCGGTGGATCTTGCGCAGCGCCTCGGGGAGCGTGGCCAGCCCCCGGCCCTCGCGCAGGCTCTCGGGCAGCGGGTCGATCAGCCCGGCCAGCGCGGACTCCTCATGGCCTGCCGGGCCGAGCACGGTGTCGACGGCCTGCTGGATCTGCCAGGACTCCATCTGCTTGCACGCCGGGTACAGCGGCAGCAGCTGATTGGCGAACGCCTCCACGGTCTCCGCGCCGCTCCCCGCGCCCAGCGTCTTGAACTCGGGGTGGGCCAGCTGCCGCTTGCGGTTGAAGACCGAGACCTTCCCGGCGAACATCGCGCGGGTGCCGGGCTGGAGCTCCGTACGCGGCTTGTGGACGCCCTTGCCGAAGAAGACCAGCTGGAGACGGCCGCTGCCGTCGGTGATGGTGACCTCCAGCCGCCGGCCCCGGCCGCCGTTGAACGTGTGCACCCGGGCGTCGGCGACCTGCGCCACCACGGTCACATGCTCGTCCAGGGGCAGGTCGGACAGCCGGGTCAGCTCACCGCGCTCCGCGTACCGCCGCGGGTAGTGGTGCAGCAGGTCGCCGACGGTGTGCAGGTCGAGATGGTCGGCCATCACCTTCGCGGTGTTGCCGCCCAGGACCTTCTTCAGGGGTTCATCCAGCACGGGCACCCGTCCATTGCACACCACGGGGGTGACAATCGGGGAGGACGAGCGGGGTGATTCCAGCGGGGAGGTTCAGCGATCGGCCGCCGGGCTCATTCGATGCCTATGATCAGCGGCGCGGTGGGCTGACCGCCGTGGTAGACGACCGTGTCGACGGCGAAATGCCCCTCCCGCACATGCCGCTCCAGCCGTTCGGCGACCTCGTCCGGAAGGTCCGCGCCGAGCACCAGCGTGACCATCTCGCCGCCCGACGCCAGCATCCGGTCCAGCACCGTCTCGGCGGTCGCGGCCAGCTCCGAGCCGATCACC
Organism: Streptomyces sp. MK37H; assembly: GCF_018035285.1. Taxonomy (NCBI): domain Bacteria; kingdom Bacillati; phylum Actinomycetota; class Actinomycetes; order Kitasatosporales; family Streptomycetaceae; genus Streptomyces; species Streptomyces sp. MK37H. The sequence goes on from NZ_JAAAYH010000034.1 coordinate 18,309, forward strand.
GCCACATCGCCGTCGATCATGCCCAGGACGTCCCCGGCCTGGCACACCCCGGCCATGGTCCAGGACTGGCGCTCGGCGACGGCCAGTTCCGCGTAGCGGGTGGCGCCCGCGGCCGAGGTCATGGCGACCACGTCCTCGTCGAAGCTGCGGCCGGGCTCGTGGACGGCGAGCGCGGCGATGCCCTGGACGGCGGAGCGGGTGGGGATCACCGCGACCCGTACGCCCTCGGCGCGGGCCTGGGCCGCGGCCGCGGCCGCCGGGTGGTGCAGCTCGGTGTCGTTCGGCAGCAGCACGACCTCCCGGGCGTGGGCCCGGCGGACCGCGTCCACCAGCTCACCGCTGGCGGGCGGCTCCCCGGGGCGGGTGGCGACCGCGGTCGCGCCCGCCTCGGCGCACAGCGCGGCCAGCCCGTCGCCGGGGACGACGGCGACCACGGCTCGGGGCGCGCGCTCGGCGCGCGAGCCGCCCGTGGGGCCCTGGGCGCCGGACTGATCCGGCAGGACGATGGCCGGGCCCGGCCGGTCCGGACCGTCCGAGCCCGCCTTACGGACGGCGGCGCCGCCGAAGTGGGTGATCCGGATGCGGTACGGGCGCCCGGCCTGGATGCCCGCCTCCACGGCCGCCCCCGCGTCGTCCACATGGACGTGGACGTTCCACAGGCCGTCGCCGCCGACGACCACCAGGGAGTCGCCGAGGGCGTCCAGCCGCTCCCTCAGGGCGGTCACGGCCGTGTCGTCGGCCTCCAGGAGGTAGATCACCTCGAAGGCGGGCCCGCCGTCCGGGGCGCCGTCGGCGGGGCAGCCCGCCAGGGCCTGCCCGCCCGTCCCCATGAGCGCCAGGGCGTCACGGCCGGGGCGGGCCGGTACGAGCGCCGCGGGGGTCTCGCCCGACAGGGCCTGCGCGAGCCCGCCCAGGACCGTCACCAAGCCGTAGCCGCCCGCGTCGACCACCCCCGCGCGGGCGAGGACGTCGAGCTGGCCCGGGGTGGCCTGGAGCGCCGTACGGGCGCCCTCGTACGCGGCGCGGGCCACCGTGGCGACGTCGCCCGTGGCCCGTTCCGCGCTCTCCGCGGCGGCCACGGCGACTGTAAGGACGGTGCCTTCGACGGGGTGCGCGACGGCCAGATAGGCGAGGTCGACCGCGCGCCGCAGCGCCCGCCGCAGCCCGTCCGCCTCACCTGCGCCCGGGGCCTCTCCTGCGCCCGGGCCCCCGTCCGGCGTGCCGTCGCCCAGGACGTCCGCCATACCGCGCAGCAGCTGCGCCAGGATCGTGCCGGAGTTGCCCCGCGCGCCGATCAGCGCGCCATGGGCCATGGCGCGCACCACATCGGCGAGGGTGGGACGGGACGCGGCGGCCGAGGTCGCGTGGCCGTCGAAGGCGGCGTCGACGGCCCGGGCGGCGGACTCGACGGTCAGATACAGATTGGTGCCGGTGTCCCCGTCCGCGACCGGATAGACGTTGATCGCGTCGATGTCCGCCCGGGCCCGGCCCAGCGCGTCGAGGGCGAGCCCGCACCAGGTCCGTACCGCATCGGCATCGAGCGTGTGCGGCACGAAAGATCCTCCTCGGAGGCTGCTGGGGGCGGGGGTGGGCATCGCGTCATCGCAGGGTAGCCGCCGCCCTCGGCGGGTGCCGGGGCAGCCATGATAGTTTCGTTGTACGGGAGTGGCCGTTGTATGCTGCTCCGGTTGCCCGATGCGAATCGGGCCATTCCCCCAGGCGCCGCCGATCCTCCACGATTCAGGCAACGTCCGGGGCATCCGTTCAGTGTCCTGTCTCCTCGCGGGAAGCGAGGGCGACCCGTCTTTGGAGTAACCCGTGGCTGCCAACTGCGACGTCTGCGGCAAGGGGCCGGGCTTCGGCAACAACATCTCGCACTCGCACCGCCGCACCCGCCGTCGTTGGAACCCCAACATCCAGACGGTGCGCGCTGTGGTCGGTCGTACCCCGAAGCGGCTCAACGTCTGCACCTCGTGCATCAAGGCCGGCAAGGTTTCGCGCTAGTCGTCTAGTCGCACGGCCTCCCCGCGCAAGCGGGATCCGGTACGCCAGGCCGGTCCACCACTGGAGTGGACCGGTCTTTCGCGTGCCCTCAGCCAGTCCCCTCCGACAGCCACCCGTGGTCGACCGGGCCGATGCCCGCGCCCAGGGGGAAGCCCGCCGCGATGGCGCCCGTGACGTAGTCCTTGGCCGCCGTGACGGCCTCGGGGACCTCGTATCCGCCCGCCAGATACGTGGCGACGGCCGCGGCCAGGGTGCACCCCGTGCCGTGCGTATGGCGGTTGTCCTGGCGCGGCGCCCGGAGCCAGTGCTCCTCGGTGCCGTCGGTGAGCAGATCCACCGCGTCGCCGCCGGGCAGATGGCCGCCCTTGATCAGCGCCCACCGCGGGCCGTGGCCCAGCACCGCCCCGGCCGCCCGCCGCTGGCCGTCCTCCGACTCCACCCGGACGCCGGTGAGCTGGGCCACCTCGTCCAGGTTGGGCGTGGCGACGGTCGCGGTCGGCAGCAGCTTCGTACGGACCGCGTCGAGCGCCTCGGCGGCCAGCAGCGGGTCACCGTGCTTGGAGACGCCGACCGGATCGACGACCACGGGCGCGGTGACGTCCGCGAGCAGCGCGGCCACGGTCTCGACCAGTTCGGCGGTCGCCAGCATGCCGGTCTTGACCGCCTGGACGCCGATGTCGTCGGCCACGCTGCGGAACTGGGCCCGTACGGCCTCGGCGGGCAGCTCCCAGGCGCCCTGGACGCCCAGGGAGTTCTGCGCCGTCACGGCTGTGATCACGCTCATGCCGTGGGCGCCCAGGGCCAGCATCGTCTTCAGGTCGGCCTGGATGCCCGCACCGCCGCCGGAGTCCGATCCGGCGACGGTGAGGACGCGCACGGGCGCCGAGCCGTCATGGGCGGGGCGGGGGACGCGGGGAGGTAGAGCCATGGCACCGAATCTACTCGGCGCCCCCGGCACCCCCGAACGTCCCCCAGGGCGCCCTTACGGTCACTCGGCGCCCTTACGTTCACACATCACCGTCACTCGGCGCTCTTACCGTCGCCGAAGTGGTCCCAGCCCCCGTGTGCCCACGGGGCTCCGTCCACCGTCACCTGGGGCAGCGCCGAGGGGTTGAGCACCTCGCCGATCACCTTCCAGCGGGCCGGCAGCTTGGCGTCGGGCGGGAAGGTGGCCACGATCGCGTGGTCCTCTCCCCCGCTGAGCACCCACTGCAGCGGATCGACGCCCACCGCCTGCCCGATGTCCGACATCTGCGAGGGGATGTCGATGTCCGCCGAGCGCAGATCGATGCGGACCTTGCTGGCCTCCGCGATATGCCCGAGGTCGGCCACCAGCCCGTCGCTCACATCCGTCATCGCGGTGGCGCCCAGCCCGGCGGCGGCGGGACCGGCGTGGTACGGCGGCTCCGGCCGCCGGTGCGCCTCGACGAAGGCCCGCGGCGAGCGGAAGCCGCGCGAGAGCACCGCGTGTCCGGCCGCCGACCAGCCCAGCCACCCGGTGACGGCGACAACGTCGCCGGGCTGGGCACCGGATCGGGTGACCGGCTCGTGGTTGCGCAGATCGCCCAGTGCGGTGATGGCGACGGTGATGGTGTCTCCCCGCACGACGTCACCGCCCACCACGGCCGCGCCCGCGACCTGGCATTCGTCGCGGATGCCGTCCATCAGCTCGGCCGGCCAGGTCACCGGCAGATCGGCGGGGACCACCAGGCCGAGCAGCAGGGCGGTCGGCACGGCGCCCATGGCCGCGATGTCGGCCAGATTCTGGGCCGCGGCCTTACGGCCGACGTCATAGGCGGTGGACCAGTCCCGGCGGAAGTGCCTGCCCTCCAGCAGGATGTCCGTACTGGCCACGACCCTCCGGTCGGGCGCGGCCACGACCGCGGCGTCGTCACCGGGCCCCAACCTCACCGCCGGGGTGGTGGTGAGCCGGGATGTGAGCTCTCTGATGAGCCCGAACTCCCCCAACTCGCCCACGGTGCCCTTCATCCCATCGCCCCTTCGTGCTCGTGACCACTTTCCGCCGCGCCGCGCTCCCCGCGCGGGTCTCCCCGCGCCGCACGGCGACGCGGTACCGTGGCGTCCCTTCTTTTCCACATGATCCTCGTAGCCGCCCTGGAGGTTCCGTGGTACAGGCGTACATCCTGATCCAGACCGAGGTCGGCAGGGCCTCGACCGTGGCCGACGTCATCGCCAAGCTCCCCGGGGTGATACAGGCGGAGGACGTGACGGGCCCCTACGACGTGATCGTGCGGGCCCAGGCCGACACGGTCGATGAGCTCGGCCGCATGGTGGTCGCGAAAGTCCAGCAAGTGGAAGGGATCACCCGTACCCTGACCTGCCCGGTCGTCCATCTCTAGCTCCCCCGTATGATCGGCCGGTGAATTCCGCACACCGTAGTCTCACCCGACGGCTCGTCCCGCTGTCCGCCACGGTGGCCCTGGCCCTGGTGCCGGTAGCGGGTTGCTCCTTCACCGGGGATTCCGACGACGCCAAGGCGCCCGCGGTTCCCACGCCGGCCCCACAGGCGGCCGCGATATGCCGGGCGCTGCACAAGGAACTGCCCGATGCCGTGAACGGGCTGAAGCGGGGCACCGCCGAGCCCGCCTCGGACTACACAGCCGTGTGGGGGGACCCCGCCGTGCAGCTGCGCTGCGGGGTCCCCCGACCGGAGGCGATGGGCTCCAAGACCGCGTCGGCCGAGGTGAACGGCGTCGAGTGGCTCCCGGAGAAGCGACCGGACGGCTACCGCTTCACCACCGTACTGCGCCGGGCCTATGTCGAGGTGACCGTGCCCGGGAAGTACTCCCCCGAGATCAACCCCCTGCTCGACCTCGCCCGCGCCGTCAAGAAGACGGTCCCGAAGGGCGTGGCCTAGCGCGTGTTCCGAAAGTCCCGCCTGCTCCGGGCGGACGGCGCTGCTTTCGAAACACGCCCTGGCGCGGCCCCGCGCGACTGGCGGCGCGGCCGTCCGGCTAGCGCAGCCCCGTCGAGCGGCGCAGCGCGGCCTCCAGCAGCCGGTCCACCAGCTCGGGGTAGCTCACGCCGCTCTCCTGCCACATGCGCGGGTACATCGAGATCGGGGTGAAGCCGGGCATGGTGTTGATCTCATTGATCACGAACTCACCGCTGTCCAGCAGGAAGAAGTCGGCCCGGACCAGCCCCTCGCAGGACGCCGCCTCGAAGGCGGCCACCGCGAGCTCCTGGACCCGCCGGGTCTGCTCCTCGGTGAGCGGCGCGGGCACGATGCCGTCCGCCGCGTCGATGTACTTCGCCTCGAAGTCGTAGAAGGCGTGGGAGGAGACCGGCGGGATCTCGGCGGGCACGCTGGCGCGCGGCCCGTCCTCGTACTCCAGCACCCCGCACTCGATCTCGCGGCCGCGCAGCAGCGCCTCCACGATGACCTTCGGGTCGTGGCGCCTGGCCTCCTCGATGGCCGCGTCCAGGTCCGCCGGGCCCTCGACCTTGCTGATACCGAAGGACGAGCCGGCGCGCGCGGGCTTCACGAAGAGCGGCCAGCCGTGCTCCTCTGCGAACTCCACGATCCTCTGGCGCGCGGCGGAAGGTTCCTGCTCCCAGGCCCGGGGGCGGATCACCTCGTACGGGCCGACGGGCAGCCGGAAGGAGACGAACACCCGCTTCATGTACTCCTTGTCCATGCCCACGGCGGAGGCGAGCACCCCGGCGCCCACGTACGGCACCCCGGAGAGCTCCAGCAGCCCCTGGAGGGTGCCGTCCTCGCCGTACGGGCCGTGCAGCATGGGGAAGACGACGTCGACGTCGCCCAGAGCCTTGGGCACCGCCCCCGGCTCGCTGTAGACGACCTCGCGGTTCCCCGGGTCGACCGGGAGGACGACCGAGCCCTCGCTGGACTCGGCGAGCCGTTCGACGCTGGGCAGCTCGCGGTTGGCGATGGCCATCCGCTCGGGCTCGTCGGCGGTCAGCGCCCAACGGCCGTCCGCGGTGATGCCGATCGGCAGCACGTCGTACTTCTCGCGGTCGATGGCGCGCAGCACGGCGCCCGCGGTGACCACCGAGATGGCGTGCTCAGAGCTGCGGCCGCCGAAGACGACGGCGACGCGCGGCTTCCGCCGCTCGCCTCCGGAGGAAGCCGGGACAGGGCCTGGGGAAGGGGTCTGGCTGCTCATATCGCGTTGAGGTTACCTTGCGGTCCGCGCGGCGTCAGTGCCGCTCGGCCTTGGCGCTGCGGGACATCAGCTCTTTGAGCGCGACAAGGGGCTGTTTGCCGTCGTGCACGATCTCGACGACGGTCTCGGTGATGGGCATGTCGACGTCGTGGCGGCGGGCGAGATCCAGCACCGACTCGCACGACTTGACGCCCTCCGCGGTCTGCTTGGTGACCGCGATGGTCTCCTCCAGTGTCATCCCGCGGCCCAGATTGGTGCCGAAGGTGTGGTTGCGGGAGAGCGGGGAGGAGCAGGTGGCGACGAGGTCGCCCATGCCCGCCAGGCCCGCGAAGGTGTGCGCGTCGGCGCCCATCGCCAGGCCCAGCCGGGTCGTTTCGGCGAGGCCGCGGGTGATCAGCGACGCCTTGGTGTTGTCGCCGAGCCCCATGCCGTCGGCGATGCCCACGGCCAGCGCGATGACGTTCTTCACCGCGCCGCCCAGCTCGCAGCCGACCACGTCGGTGTTGGTGTACGGGCGGAAGTACGCGGTGTGGCAGGCGGTCTGGAGGCGGCGGGCCACGCTCTCGTCGGGGCAGGCCACCACGGAGGCGGCGGGCTGCCGGGCGGCGATCTCCTTGGCGAGGTTGGGCCCGGTGAGCACCGCGACGCGCTCCGCGGGCGCCTTGGCGACCTCCTGGACGACCTCGCTCATCCGCTTGGCCGTGCCGAGTTCGACGCCCTTCATCAGGGAGACCAGCACGGTGTCGGCGGCCAGCAGCGGGGCCCAGTCGGAGAGGTTGCCGCGCAGCGTCTGGGAGGGCACGGAGAAGACGGTGAACTCCGCGCCGTCCGCGGCCTCGGCCGGGTCGGTGGTGGCGCGCACGCCGTCGGGGAGCCGCACCCCGGGGAAGTAGTCGGGATTGCCGCGGCCGGTGTTGATGGCCTCGACGACACCGGGCCGGCGCCCCCACAGCGTCACCTCGCACCCCGCGTCGGCGAGCACCATCGCGAAGGCGGTGCCCCAGGAGCCGGTGCCGAAGACGGCGCAGCGCGTCACTTGCTCTCCTCATCGGCCAGCGGGAGCGGCGGGCCGTCGGTGCTTGACCTGGTGGGCCGGTCGTACCTCTGAACGGGCGCCGGCTCGCCGCGCACCTCGGAGAGGAGCTCGGTGATGGCGTCCATGATGGTGTCGGTGGCCGCCCTGAGGACCTCGGCGGTGGGCTCCTGGCCGTAGAACTCGGACAGGTCCACCGGCGGGCCGGCGTGCACCTTGAGCGTCTTACGGGGGAAGAGGCGGACCCGCTTCTCCTTGGCGTACGGCGGCACGGCCTCGTTGGCGCCCCACTGGGCGACGGGGATGACCGGGGCCTTGGTGAGCAGCGCGACCCGCGCGGCGCCGGTCTTTCCGCGCATGGGCCACATGTCCGGGTCGCGGGTGAGGGTGCCCTCGGGGTAGAAGGCCACGCACTCCCCCTTGTTGATGGCGTCCACGGCGGACCGGAAGGCGTTGGCGGCGTCGGTGGACTCGCGGTAGACGGGGATCTGGCCGGTGCCGCGGAGCATGGTGCCCACGAAGCCGCCTCTGAAGAGGGCGGCCTTGGCGAGGAAGCGCGGCACCCTTCCGGTGTTGTACTGGAAGTGCGCGTAGGAGAGCGGGTCGAGATACGAGTTGTGATTGATCGCGGTGATAAATCCACCGTCGGCGGGAATGTGCTCCATTCCGTGCCAGTCCCGCTTGAACAGAACCACCAGCGGCGGTTTGCACAAGACCGCTGCCACGCGGTACCAGAAGCCGATTCTGCGGCCGGACACTCGGAACATCCTCTCTTGGACCCTGCTGACCTGCTGGCTTGCTGTCGTCCCCGGCAGCCGCACAAGTGTCGCTCCAGGCACCCCGTCTGTCGAGGACACCGTAACCCCGCACGTCTTCGGCGAGCCGGGCAGCAGGTCAGAATGAGGCCCGTGGGAAGAAACGGAGCCCCTGTGACCTGGACCCTGGTGGTGCCGCTGAAGCCCTTGGCACGGGCCAAGACCAGGCTCTCCGACGCCGCGGGGGACGGCCCCCGGGCCTCGCTCGCCCTCGCGTTCGCCCAGGACACGGTGGGCGCGGCGCTGGCGAGCCGGTGGGTGCGGGAGGTGACCGTCGTCACCGACGACCCGCTCGCCGGACGTGAGCTGTCGGCCCTCGGCGCCCGGATCCTGCCCGACTCCCCGGGGCTCGGACTGAACGCGGCGCTGGCGCACGGCGCCCGCGCGGTCCGCGGGGAGCGCCCGCAGGCCGCCGTGGCGGCACTGAACGCCGATCTCCCGGCGCTGCGGACGGTGGAGCTCGACCTGGTGCTCGAGGCCGCCGCCGGCTTCTCACGCGCGTTTCTGGCGGACGCCGCGGGGGTGGGCACCACGCTGCTCTCGGCGGCACCGGGCGCCGAGCTGGCGCCCGCCTTCGGGGGCCCGTCGCGGGACCGGCACCGGGCGTCGGGGGCGCGGGAGATCGAGCTGGCGGGGGTGGACTCGGTGCGGCGCGACGTGGACACGGCCCGTGATCTGCGCGCGGCGGTGGCCCTGGGCGTGGGCGCCCACACCAGGGCTAGGCTGGCGGACATGCAGGGAACCGCCTATACGTACGACCCCGAGACCCGCGCCGGCAGCGTGCTGCTGGACGACGGCACCCCGCTGCCGTTCGACACCGCGGCCTTCGACGCCGGGGGGCTGCGGATGCTGCGCCCGGGGCAGCGGGTGCGGATCGAGGTGGAGGGCGAGGGCGAGCAGCGCCGGGTCGTCTTCGTCACGCTGCAGACGTTCTGAGCGCCGTAAGGCTCCGAGGCCCGAGGACGAATCCGGGCGCCACGGAGGTTCCGAGCGCGAACCCCTGGAATACCGGGCGCCGACAGCACCGCGGGCCGGGCTCCCTCGGGGAGCCCGGCCCGGCGCGGATGCGGTGGGGCGCCTGAGCGCCGCCGGCTAGCGCTTCCTGGCGGTGGTCTTCTTCGCGGTGGTCTTGCGGGCACTCGTCTTGCGCGCCGGGGCCTTCTTCGCGGTGGCCTTGGCGGGGGCCTTCTTGGCCGTGGTCTTCTTGGCTGGGGCCTTCTTGGCCGTGGTCTTCTTCGCGGGGGCCTTCTTGGCCGCCGCCTTCTTCGCGGGAGCCTTCTTCGCAGGAGCCTTCTTGGCGGTCGCCTTCTTGGCCGCGGCCTTCTTCGCCGCCGCCTGGAGGCTGCCCTTGGGGGCCTTCTTCACGGCGACCTCGCCGCCGCGCGGGAGCTTCTTGGAGCCGCTCACCAGATCCTTGAAGCCCTGACCGGGACGGAACCGGGGCACCGAGGTCTTCTTGACCCGCACGCGCTCCCCGGTCTGGGGGTTACGGGCGTACCGGGCGGGCCGTTCCACCTTCTCGAACGAACCGAATCCAGTGACCGAAACTCGCTCCCCGGAGACAACCGCCCGGACGATGGCGTCCAGGACGGCGTCTACGGCATCGGCGGCCTGCTGACGGCCGCCGACCTTGTCGGCAATCGCTTCTACGAGCTGCGCCTTGTTCACGTCTTCCCCTTCGGAGACATTGCCGGAATCAATGTGTTCAAGCCTTTTCGCACGTTAGGCAGATATATACCGCAAATCAAACACGAAACGGGCTAATCACCCTTGTGCCGCAACGCACTCGATCGTCACGGACTTCCGTCGGTGTCGGGATCTTCGGGGAAACGCCCCTCGTCGAGGTCGTTCATGAACCGCTCCAGACGCGTTGCCGCGTCTGCGAGATCGTGTTTCGCCGCTGAGGTCATGACCAGCAGCTTCCGGGACAGCGCCATCCGTACGCCCTCCGGGACTTGCAGTGCGCGCACCCTTGCGTGCGCTTCCTTGAGCCGGTCGGCGACGATGCCGTAGAGCTCGAGTTGGCCGTCGCGTTCCATGCACTGATTGTGCCATCTGAGGCGAGTTGTCGCTTCACGGGGCCTCAACATGCCGATGCGCCGCCGGTCAGAGGACCGGCGGCGCATCTTGCCAAACCCGCTCTGTACAGGGAGAACCGGGGGGTCAGACCTCCACGGTGCTGGGCTTGAAGGAGGGGCGACGCGCCTCGTACGAGGCGATCGATTCCTCCTCCCTGAGGGTGAGGCTGATGTCGTCCAGCCCCTCCAGGAGTCGCCACCGAGCGTTCTCGTCAAGCTCAAAATCAGCCGTGATGCCCTCGGCCCGAACCTGGCGCTCGACGAGGTCCACGGTGACCTCCGCGGCGGGGTCCGCCTCGACCAGCTTCCAGAGCCTGTCCACGGTCTCCTGCGGCAGGACGACGGTCAGCAGCCCGTTCTTGAGCGAGTTGCCCCGGAAGATGTCGGCGAAGCGGGCGGAGATGACGGCCTTGAAGCCGTAGTTCTGCAGCGCCCACACCGCGTGCTCGCGCGAGGAGCCGGTGCCGAAGTCGGGACCGGCCACCAGAACCGTTCCACCCTTGTGCTCGGCCTTGTTGAGCACGAACTCCGGGTCCTTGCGCCACGCCTCGAAGAGGCCGTCCTCGAAGCCGTCGCGGGTGACCTTCTTGAGCCAGTGCGCCGGGATGATCTGGTCCGTGTCCACATTGCTGCGGCGCAGCGGGACGGCCCGGCCGGTGTGCGTGGTGAATGCTTCCATGACTGCTCAGGCCCCCACGGGAGTCGATACGGCGGCGTCGGACAGGTCGGCGGGCGAGGCCAGATGGCCCAGCACCGCGGTGGCGGCGGCGACCTGCGGCGAGACCAGGTGGGTCCGGCCGCCCTTGCCCTGCCGGCCCTCGAAGTTGCGGTTGGACGTGGACGCCGACCGCTCACCGGGCGCGAGCTGGTCGGGGTTCATGCCCAGGCACATCGAGCAACCCGCGTGCCGCCATTCGGCCCCCGCGGCGGTGAACACCTTGTCCAGCCCCTCCTCGACGGCCTGGAGGGCGACCCGCACCGAGCCGGGGACCACCAACATCCGTACGCCGTCGGCCACCGCACGGCCGGACAGCACCGAGGCGGCGGAGCGCAGGTCCTCGATGCGCCCGTTGGTGCAGGAGCCGACGAAGACCGTGTCCACCTTGATGTCGCGCAGCGGCTGACCGGCCGTCAGACCCATGTACTCCAGGGCCTTCTCGGCGGCGAAGCTCTCGCTGGCGTCCTCGAAGGAGGCCGGGTCCGGGACCGACTCCGACAGCGGCGCGCCCTGGCCGGGGTTGGTGCCCCAGGTGACGAACGGGGCGAGTGCGGAGGCGTCGATGACGACCTCACGGTCGAAGACCGCGTCGTCGTCGCCGCGCAGGGTGCGCCAGTACGCGACGGCGGCGTCCCAGTCGGCGCCCTGGGGGGCGTGCGGGCGGCCCTCCAGATAGGCGAAGGTGGTCTCGTCCGGGGCGATCATGCCCGCGCGGGCGCCCGCCTCGATGGACATGTTGCACACGGTCATCCGGGCCTCCATCGAGAGCTTCTCGATGGCCGGGCCGCGGTACTCGATCACATAGCCCTGGCCGCCGCCGGTGCCGATCTTCGCGATGATCGCCAGGATCAGGTCCTTGGCGGTGACGCTCTCGGGCAGCTCGCCCTCGACGGTGATCGCCATGGTCTTGAACGGCGCGAGCGGCAGCGTCTGGGTGGCCAGCACATGCTCGACCTGGCTGGTGCCGATGCCGAACGCGAGCGCGCCGAAGGCGCCGTGGGTCGAGGTGTGGCTGTCACCGCAGACCACGGTCGTCCCCGGCTGGGTCAGTCCCAGCTGCGGTCCCACCACGTGGACGACGCCCTGCTCGACATCGCCGAGCGGGTGCAGCCGGACACCGAACTCCGCGCAGTTCTTGCGCAGCGTCTCCAACTGGGCGCGCGAGACGGGGTCCGCGATCGGCTTGTCGATGTCGAGGGTGGGGGTGTTGTGGTCCTCGGTCGCGAGGGTGAGATCGGTACGACGGACCGTGCGGCCGGCCTTGCGCAGGCCGTCGAACGCCTGCGGGCTGGTCACCTCGTGCAGCAGATGCAGATCGATGAAGAGCAGGTCAGGCTCGCCTTCGGCGCGCCGGACGACATGGTCGTCCCAGACCTTCTCCGCGAGTGTCCGTCCCATCGGTTTCCCTCCGGCCGGCGCCAGCGCCGGCCCAAACTCGAGTCGAGTGCGTGCCCTGGTCCGCGGGCCCGCCATTTACAGGGTGGCGGGTATCCCCGGAAATTGAACTTGCGTTTCACACTGTGAGACGTGAATATCGTCCCATGGACAACACTAGCGGTGTCGGCGTTCTCGACAAGGCGGCTCTGGTTCTGAGCGCCCTGGAGTCCGGTCCGGCCACCCTCGCCGGGCTGGTCGGGGCGACCGGCCTCGCCCGCCCCACGGCACACCGGCTGGCGGTGGCACTCGAGCACCACCGGATGGTGGCACGTGATATGCAGGGGCGCTTCATTCTGGGCCCCCGCCTGGCCGAGCTGGCGGCGGCCGCGGGCGAGGACCGGCTGCTCGCCACGGCCGGGCCCGTACTCACCCATCTCCGGGATGTGACCGGCGAGAGCGCGCAGCTCTACCGGCGCCAGGGAGACATGCGCATCTGCGTCGCCGCGGCCGAGCGGCTGTCCGGACTGCGGGACACCGTGCCGGTCGGCTCCACGCTCCCCATGAAGGCCGGCTCGGCCGCCCAGGTGCTGATGGCCTGGGAGGAGCCCGAGCGGCTGCACCGCGGACTCCAGGGGGCCCGCTTCACCGCCACGGCCCTGTCGGGCGTACGGCGGCGGGGCTGGGCCCAGTCGATCGGCGAGCGCGAGCCCGGCGTGGCGTCCGTCTCCGCGCCCGTTCGCGGCCCGTCCAACCGCGTGGTCGCCGCCGTCTCGGTCTCCGGACCGATCGAGCGGCTGACCCGCCACCCGGGGCGCATGCACGCCCAGGCGGTCATCGACGCGGCGGCACGCCTGACGGACGCCCTTCGCCGAGGAAATTGATGAGCGCCTTACGGCGCCCATGGCGCCCTCTTACGCCTTGTCCAGGCTCAGCCGGTCGGCCGCACGGTCTCCGCGGCGGCCGACCGGGACGACTCCGGTGGCCTTGCCCAGGCCGAATGCCGGCATGTTGATGTAGACCGCCTCGTGCGCCCCGGCCGGTACGACATAGGTCTCGTGCCAGAAGCCGACCTTACCCCGGCCCTCCCGCATCCGGCGGTTGAACGCCGCCCAGGCGGGACGGTGCTCCCCGTCCTGGGCCGAGGCGTACTCCAGCAGCCGCTCGTGAGAGTTCCAGTACTGGACGACGTAGAGCACCCGGGGCGGGCCGGCCAGCAGCTGATAGCCCAGCATCCCGCTCCCCTTGTCCCGCGACAGCTCGCGGAGCATCCGCGGCATCGCCTTGAAGACCGGCAGCCAGCTGCGCAGCGCGCGGAAGCGGTTGATGCGCATGCCGATCAGGAAGACGGTGACCTCCCCCTCGGCCTCGGCGGTCATGCGGCCGGCGAGCAGCTCGGCACCCATAGTGATCCCCTCGTTCCCCACGTCCGGGATAAACTTGGATAGCGGCGCTATCCAGCTCTTAGATAGTGCCACTCTCCAACGGGAAGGTGCAACAGGGATGCGACTGGCGGAGCTCAGCGAGCGCAGCGGAGTGCCCACCGCGACGATCAAGTACTACCTGCGCGAGCGGCTGCTGCCGCCGGGAGAGCGGATCACCGCCACCCAGGCCGAGTACGGCGAGGAGCACTTGCGCAGACTCCGGCTGGTGCGCTCGCTGATCCAGGTCGGCCGGATGCCGGTGGCCACGGCGCGCGAGGTGCTGGCGGCCGCCGAGGACGAGTCGCTCAGCCAGAACACCCGGATGGGAGCCGCGGTCTGGGCGCTGTCGCACGGCCCCGAGCCCGACGAGGACGATCCGCACGCCGCGCGCGCCCGTGCGCAGGTGGACACCGTGCTGCGGCGGATGGGCTGGTCCTACGGCCAGGAGCTGGGCGACACCTCGCCCGCCTACCGGATGCTGGTGGCGGCCATCGCCTCCCTTGACCGCCTGGGGTACCCCCATGACACCGAGCATCTGCTGGTGCACGCCCGGCTGGCGGACGAACTGGCCGTCGCCGACCTGGACCTGGTGGAGACCTACGACACCCCGCCCGAGCGGATCGAGGCGGTGGTGGCGCTGACGGTGCTCTACGAACCGGTGCTGCTCAGCCTGCGGCGGCTCGCGCAAACCGAGGAATCCGGCCGTCGCTTCAAGGAGTGACCGAAGGCCAAGGGCACGAAAAAGCCCTCCGCTGCCGCGGAGGGCTTTTCGCTGGTACCCCCGACCGGATTCGAACCGGCGCTACCGCCTTGAGAGGGCGGCGTGCTAGGCCGCTACACAACGGGGGCCTGAATCAGCACAGGTGCTGCGCTGGGCTACCAGGACTCGAACCTAGACTAAATGAACCAGAATCACTCGTGCTGCCAATTACACCATAGCCCATGGTATAGACCAGTACCCCCGACCGGATTCGAACCGGCGCTACCGCCTTGAGAGGGCGGCGTGCTAGGCCGCTACACAACGGGGGCTCTAGCGATCTCCGTCTTGCGAAGAGATCCGTACCCCCGACCGGATTCGAACCGGCGCTACTGCCTTGAGAGGGCAGCGTGCTAGGCCGCTACACAACGGGGGCTTGGTCCTGCTTTGATCAAGGGATCCACCGGACATCCGGGAGATCTCTTGCTGGGGTACCAGGACTCGAACCTAGACTAAGTGAACCAGAATCACTCGTGCTGCCAATTACACCATACCCCACCAAAACGCCACCCCCGTAAGGGGTTTTGTTTGGTTTGCGCCTCCGGTCCGGCCTCTCGGCGGCCCGTCCGGCGCAGGAAGAACATTACCCGATGGTGGACGGGCCACCAAAACGAGTATCACCGCGAGTGGCGCCGCCTCGCGGGCGCGGACGGCGCCTCACGCCCCTATCCGACCAGCTTCGCCAGCGCCGCGTCGACCCGGGCCAGCGTGCGCTCGCGGCCCAGGACCTCCAGGGACTCGAACAGCGGCAGCCCGACCGTGCGCCCGGTGACCGCGACACGCAGCGGCGCCTGGGCCTTGCCCAGCTTCAGGCCGTGCTCCTCACCGGCCGCGAGGACCGCGGCCTTCAGGGTCTCGGCGTCCCAGTCCGCCTCGGCGAGCCGGGTGCGGACCGAGGCCAGGAGCGCGTCCGCGCCCGGCTTCATCGCCTTGGTCCAGGACGCCTCGTCGGCCACCGGCTCGTCGAGGAAGAGGAAGTCCACGTTCGCGGTGATGTCGGACAGGACGGTGAGCCGGGTCTGGGCCAGCGGGGCCAGCGCCTCGAAGGCGGCCGCCTCGAAGGCGTCCGGGGCCCACGGCGCGTGCGGGGCCTTCAGCCAGGGCTCGCACGCCTCGATGAACGCCTTCACATCCAGCAGCCGGATGTGGTCCGCGTTGATCGCCTCGGCCTTCTTGAGGTCGAAGCGCGCCGGGTTGGCGTTCACCGCCGAGATGTCGAACGCCTCGACCATCTCCTCCAGCGAGAAGACGTCCCGGTCGGCGGAGAGCGACCAGCCCAGCAGGGAGAGGTAGTTGAGCAGCCCCTCGGGGAGGAAGCCGCGCTCCCGGTAGAGGTTCAGCGAGGCCTGCGGATCGCGCTTGGAGAGCTTCTTGTTGCCCTCGCCCATGACATACGGGAGGTGCCCGAAGGCGGGCACCGTGCCGCCGCCCACACCGATCTCGGCGAGTGCCCGGTAGAGCGCGATCTGCCGCGGGGTGGAGGAGAGCAGATCCTCGCCGCGCAGTACGTGCGTGATCTCCATCAGCGCGTCGTCGACGGGGTTGACGAGCGTGTAGAGGGGCGCGCCGTTGGCCCGCACGATCCCGTAGTCCGTGACGTTCTCGGGGGCGAAGGTCAGCTCACCGCGCACCAGGTCGGTGAAGGTGATCGGCTCGTCCGGCATCCGGAAGCGCACGATCGAGGCGCGCCCCTCGGCCTCGTACGCGGCGATCTGCTCGGCGGTCAGGGTCCGGCACTTCCCGTCGTAGCCGGAGGGCCGGCCGGCCTTGCGGGCCGCCTCGCGGCGCTCCTCCAGCTCCTCGGCGGTGCAGTAGCAGCGGTAGGCGTGGCCCGCCTCCAGCAGCTTCTCCGCGACCTCGCGGTAGAGGTCCATCCGCTGCGACTGGCGGTAGGGCGCGTGCGGACCGCCGACCTCGGGGCCCTCGTCCCAGTCGAAGCCCAGCCAGCGCATGGCGTCCAGCAGCTGGGTGTAGGACTCCTCGGAGTCGCGCGCGGCGTCGGTGTCCTCGATGCGGAACACCAGGGTGCCGCCGTGGTGACGGGCGAAGGCCCAGTTGAACAGGGCCGTGCGGACCAGGCCGACATGGGGGTTGCCGGTCGGCGAGGGACAGAAACGAACCCGCACGGGGGCGGAGGGGGATGCGCTAGCCACGCTTGATCACCTTGTTGGTGAGAGTGCCGATGCCTTCGATGGTGACGGCGACCTCGTCGCCGACGGAGAGCGGGCCGACGCCCGCCGGAGTGCCGGTGAGCACGACGTCGCCGGGGAGCAGCGTCATCGCCTCGGTGATGTGCACGATCAAGTCCTCGATCGGGCGCACCATCTCGCTCGTACGGCCGAGCTGACGCTGCTCACCGTTGACGGTGCACATGATGCCGAGGTCGCCGGCGCGCGTCAGGTCGATATCGGTCTCCACCCAGGGGCCAAGCGGGCAGGAGGCGTCGAAGCCCTTGGCCCGCGCCCACTGCTTCTCGCGCCGCTGTGCGTCGCGGGCCGTGATGTCGTTGCCGCAGGTGTAGCCGAGGATGACGTCCTGGACGCGGTCACGCGGAACCTCGCGGCACATCCGTCCGATGACCACGGCCAGCTCGGCCTCGTAGTGCACCTCGGAGGAGAAGGAGGGGTACGCGACGGGGTCGCCGGGGCCGACCACGGAGGTGGACGGCTTGAAGAAGACGACCGGGACGTCGGGGACCTCGTTGCCCAGCTCCGCCGCATGCTCGGCGTAGTTGCGCCCGATTCCGACGACCTTGTTCGGCAGGACGGGCGGCAGCAGCCGGACCTTGCTCAGGGGGACCTTCTGACCCGAGCGCTCGAATTCGGCGAAGGGGTGGCCCTTGATGATGTCGATGACGGGGCCGTCCGGATCGGACGGTTCGCCCTCCACCACGCCGAAGGCGACGTTGCCGTCGATGGAGAATCTGGCGATGCGCACGGGAAGCCTTGGCTCCTGACTGAACTCGCTGGAGACTGACGCCCCAGGCTATCGCTCCGCGTCCCGCGCGCCGCCGTCCCGCCTGCCGCCGGTGGCGGCGCCCACCACGGCCCGGGGGGTCAGTTGCCCGGGGTCTCGGTCAGCACGGTGCGCTTGGGGTTCGCGGTCCGGTGGGGCAGATCGACGCGGTGCTCCGGCTGCTCCTCGGACGCGCCGGTGTTCTCGACCTCCTCGGCGATGTCCCTGGCGTCCTTGAGCTCTTGGACGTCCTTGACATGGGCCAGGGTGGTGCGCCGCGGGTTGGCTATGGAGCGGAACATCATCGTCGTCTTCACTGGGGTGTACGCCTCGCTCTTGTCGTTCGTTCCGGCTGTGTAAAGCGTCAGGCTAGAGGCGGCCTTGCCCATCGATTCGCAGGAAAAGTCGCCGCCAGCATGTGATATTGCTCACGAACGATCAGGCAAATGCGACATAGAAGACAGTTACCCAATCGCGCTAAACGGACATCACATACCTGAACCTGACGTTCCGCTCTTGATCATCGCTAGCCGGACACTCGATTGCGGTATTCGATTCGTACACGAAAGTCCGTTATCGCCGACATGACTTTCTACGTCCCGTAATAAAGTCCGTACTGAGCGTCACGCGCATCACAGCCTTACCCATTGCCCTTGTTGCAGCATCCGGCACTGTGCTGGAATTCCCGGGACCGCCGCGGGAATCACCGGCGCGCACGGGGGCGCAACTGAGAGGCGCCGAGCGGCGGGGGGCTCCTCTTGTCGACACGAAAGGATGCGCGCCGGTCACTCACGACCGACAGGGGGGATCGCGGTCCCCCACGACTCGACACCGCTCCGCCGCTCAAGCCGGTGGGGCGCCTGGTCCAGAGGTTGCGACGCTAGTGCAGGGACGTTTCAAGAGGGATGGTATGGGGGCTCCCCAGGCCCGCCAGGGCCGAGGGGAAGCTTCGGCGGACCCGGAGCCGCGCGGCGCGACCGACCGCGGCTCCTCGCCCCAGCGCGCCCAGGGAAGCAACGGCAGGACACTGGGCGACCAGAGCCCCGAGGCCGGTGCGCAGAGCGCTACCCGGGTCAGTGCGCCCAGCGGCGGTAGTGGCGGCGGAGATGCCACGGAGCCGTCGGCCAAGGCGAAGCCCTCCGGCCCCACCGGGCCCGGCAATCGCATGGCCCTGCGCAACTGGCGCATCAGTACCCGACTGGTCTCCCTGCTCGCGCTCCCGGTGGTCGCCGCGACCACGCTGGGGGCACTGCGCATCGAGGGTTCGCTGGACAACATCCAGCAGCTGGACCAGATGAAGCTGCTCACCGAGATGACGCAGCAGGCCACCCAGCTGGCCAGCGCGCTCCAGGAGGAGCGCGACAAGTCGGCAGGCCCGCTGGCGGGCAAGGGCAACGACAAGGACGACCGGGTCGTCTCCACCCGCGAGGACACCAACCGCGCGATCGCGGCGTTCCGCGAGGCCACCCACCAGATCGACCCCGGTGACCAGTCGCTGGCCGGTGTGCAGTCCACGCTCGTCAACATCGACCGTCAGCTCGGCAAGATCAACGAGGTCCGGGACACGGCCTACGACAACAGCCAGTACTACTCGCTGACGGTCCAGAACTACAACGAGCTGATCAACTCGTTGCTGCTGCTCTCCCAGGACATGGCGCAGGCGACCAGCAACCGCGCGATGATCAACAACACCCGCGCGCTCGCCACCTTCTCCTCCGCGAAGGAGTACGCGTCCATCCAGCGCGCGCTCATCAGCGCCGCCCTCGCCGACCCCAAGGGCGCCGACTTCTCCGCCAACGACCGCCGCTTCGCCAGGACCGCGGTGGACAAGGAGAACGAGGCGCTCGGCCGCTTCAAGCAGATCCGCCAGGGCAACTCCGAGGACCTGCTCGAACCGCTGGACAGCCGCCCCGACATCAAGGCGGCGACCATGTACGCCGACCGCGCGGTGCGCGACCCCGAGGGGCTCAAGGCGGAGAAGCGGACCGATCTTGACTGGTACGACCAGGACAGTATCAAGATCGAAGAGATGGGCAAGATCGAGGAGACGCTGCTCAGCGAGATGCAGCAGAAGGCTCGTGAGCTCCGCGACTCCGCCCAGCAGGACGCGATCCTCAACGGTGCGCTGATCCTGCTGGTCCTCGGCGTCTCCCTGGTCGGCGCCTTCGTCGTCGCCCGCTCCATGGTCCGCTCGCTGCGCCGTCTCCAGGACACCGCGCAGGAGGTCTCCCAGAAGCGGCTGCCCGAACTGGTCAAGCAGCTCTCGGAGTCCGATCCGCAGGATGTGGACACCTCGGTCGAGTCCGTCGGTGTGCACAGCCGGGACGAGATCGGAAAGGTGGCCGCGGCCTTCGACGACGTGCACCGCGAGGCGGTCCGGCTCGCCGCCGAGCAGGCGCTGCTGCGGGGCAACGTCAACGCGATGTTCACCAACCTCTCGCGCCGCAGCCAGGGCCTCATCCAGCGCCAGCTCTCGCTCATCTCCGAGCTGGAGAGCCGCGAGGCCGACCCGGACCAGCTCTCCTCGCTGTTCAAGCTGGACCACCTCGCCACCCGTATGCGCCGTAACGGCGAGAACCTCCTGGTCCTCGCGGGCGAGGAGCCCGGCCGCCGGTGGACCCGTCCGGTGCCGCTGGTGGACGTGCTCCGCGCGGCCGCCTCCGAGGTGGAGCAGTACGAGCGCATCGAGCTCAGCTCGGTCCCGGCGACCGAGGTCGCCGGCCGGGTCGTCAACGACCTCGTCCACCTGCTCGCCGAGCTGCTGGAGAACGCCACCTCCTTCTCCTCGCCGCAGACCAAGGTCAAGGTCACCGGTCACGCGCTGCCCGACGGGCGGGTGCTGGTCGAGATCCACGACACCGGTATCGGGCTCTCGCCCGAGGACCTGGCGGCGATCAACGAGCGGCTGGCCTCCCCGCCCACCGTCGATGTGTCGGTCTCCCGGCGCATGGGCCTGTTCGTGGTCGGCCGCCTCTCGCTGCGCCACGGCATCCGCATCCAGCTCCGGCCGTCCGACTCGGGCGGTACGACGGCGCTGGTCATGCTGCCGGTCGATGTCGCCCAGGGCGGCCGGAAGCCGGCCCCGCAGGCCGCCGGCGGCCAGGACGGACCGGGTGCGGGCAACGGCGGCGCCCAGGGCGGCGGCGCGGGGCTGCTCGGCTCGGCGCCCTCGCGGCGCCAGGTCCCGGGCTCCGGTTCGCGCGCCGCGCTGCCGGGCAACGGCGGCGGCAGCGGACTGCCGACCCGGCCGGTCGGCGCGGGTGCGGGCCCCTCGGGCGGCGCCCCGTCCGGCGGCACCAACTTCTTCGAGGGCGGACGGCCTCCCGGACCCCGGACCAACGCCCCCTCCGGTCCCGGCGGTCAGGGCGGCCCCGGCGCCCCCTCCGGCCGTCGCCCGCTTCCGACGCGCGGCGAGAACCCGACCGTCGCCCCGCCGACCGGCGCCCCGGCCCGGGCCGACGGGGGCGACCAGGGCGGCCGCCCGCAGCTGCCCACCCGCGGCCCCGCGCCCGAGCTTCCGGCCCCCGCGCAGCCCGGCACCAGCTGGGGCGCGCGCCGCGCGTCCGGCGAGGACGACTGGCCGACCACTCCGCGCGACGCCGGGGACACCCCGCGCGGGCACGAGGAGTACGAGTCCACCGGCCAGTTCGCCCGTCCGGAGCTCGGCGGCCCGTCGGAGCGGCGCGATCCGTTCGGCAACCGCGGCCCCGGCGACACCGGCGAGCTGCCGCAGCTGACCGACGGCCCCAGCATGTTCGAGCCGCGCCGCGCGCCCAGCGGCCCGCAGGCCGGGCAGGGGCTGTCCGACACCGGCCAGTTCAACCGCCCCGACTACGGCCGCGGCCCGGGCGACACCGGCGAGTTCGCCCGTCCGGAGCTCGGCCAGGGCCCGGGCGACACCGGTGAGTACGCCCAGCCCCGGTTCGAGGACGCCGCCCCGCGCGGCGGCCGCGGCCCCGGCGACACGGGCGAGTTCCCGCGCCCGAACATGGGCGGTCCCGGCGACACCGGCGAATTCCCCCGCCCGGATATGAGCGGCACCGGCGAGTACGCGCTGCCCCAGGACTCCCAGGGCGAGTCCGACCGGCGCACGAACGACCCGCTGCCGCCCGCCGGTCCCGGCGACGGCCGTACGCCGATCTTCGACACCATCGAGTCGACCTGGCATCACCCCCAGGTCGTGGACCCCGGCAACTCG
>NZ_JAAAYH010000340.1:0-9829 GCF_018035285.1 Streptomyces sp. MK37H
GGGCGAGGGCCGTGCGCACCCCGGCCGGGCCGGGACGCCGACCCCCTCGTCGCCGGACGGGGACCCCTCGGCCGACACCGGGGACGACGAGAGCACCGGGCGGTTCTCGGTGGTGCCCGAGTGGACGCCGTCCTCCCTCCCCGTCCCGCAGCGGCCGGACCGGCATCAGGCGCGCGAATCGCTCCCGTCCGGACAGCCTTACGGTGCTCAGCGGACCGCCGCCGAGCCCAGCGGGCGGGCGATGCGGGTGCTGCCGCTGGGCACCGGTCTCGCGCTCACCGGCCTCGGCCTCGGCCTGGCGTTCTTCGGTCTGCGGCTGCGCCGTCGCTGATCACCGCCACTGATCTGATGGCCGCCGCTGACGGCCGTCGCCGGTGATCGCCGCCGAATCCTCGACCCTCGCCCGTCGTACCGGGTGCCGGTGCGGAACAATGGGGGTATGAACCAGCCGATGAACGAACGAGCGCAGGAGAGCCCGCACGTCCTGGTCGTCGGTCCGGACGGCATGGCACTCGGCGGCGTCGCTCCTGCTTCTGGCGAGGGCAGTGGTGACGACGAGTCGCGCGAGGTTCCCGTGACGGACATGGTCGAACAGCCGGCGAAGGTCATGCGGATCGGCAGCATGATCAAGCAGCTGCTGGAGGAGGTCCGCGCCGCACCTCTCGACGAGGCCAGCCGGGTCCGGCTCAAGGAGATCCACTCCAGCTCGGTGAAGGAGCTGGAGGACGGGCTCGCGCCCGAGCTGATCGGGGAGCTGGAGCGGCTGTCGCTGCCCTTCACGGACGAGGCGGTGCCCACCGAGGCGGAACTGCGCATCGCCCAGGCTCAGTTGGTCGGCTGGCTGGAGGGGCTGTTCCACGGCATCCAGACCACCCTGTTCGCCCAGCAGATGGCGGCGCGCGCGCAACTGGAGCAGATGCGCCGGGCGCTGCCGCCGGGGATCGGCGGGGGCGAGGAGGACGAGGCCGTGCCCAAGCCGGGCGGCGCCCGCTCGGGGCCGTATCTCTGAGCCGCTCCCGAGCCACGCGCCGGACACAACGACCGGACACGCACCGGACACAACGAAACGACGCCGCGGGCCTCACCTTCCGATGAGGCCCGCGGCGTCGTCACGCCGGAAGCGGAGCGAGCGCCCCCTACCCCGGGTTGCCGGTGGAGACGGTCAGCTCGATGGTGTCCGTCTTGGGGTTGTACGGCTCGTAGTTCCGGTACGTGTAATTGAGGACGGTGCCCTTGCCCCACAGATTCTCGTCCTGGGGCACCACGCGGTACTTCCAGCCCGCCGCGCGGATGCACTTCTTCACCGAGTCGATGTAGAGGTTCTGGAAGTCGGGCACCGAGTACGTGCCCTTCTCGTCGGTGTCCTCGTACGCGTCGGTGCACTTCTTCGCGTCGATGGTCTTGGTCTTGTCGCCCATGCGGAAGCCCGCGGCGGTGTCGGAGGCCGACGGCGACGCCGACTTGCCGCCACCGCCCCCCTTGCTCTCGTCCTTGGAGCCGCCGCCGTCGCCTTGGAGCGCGATGACCAGGATCACGGCGATGACCGCGATCGCCGCGACGACGGCCGAGCCTATGATCACGCGCTTGTTGCCGCCACCGCCCCCGTTCCCGGACGGCGTCGAGGGCGAGATGTTGTACGGCGGCGGGGTGCTGGGGCCCTGGTACGACGAATTCGGGGTCTGATAGCCCGACTGCCCCAGCGGTGTCGTGGACTGAGCCTGGCCGACCGGGGGCGGCGGGGTGGACGGGCCGAAGGCGCCGAACTGCCCGGGGGAGTGCTGCGGCTGGTACGGCGTCTGGACGCTGCCGGGGCCGGGCGCGGGCGTCTGCTGGTCGATCGGCGGGAAGACCGCCGAGCCGACACCGGCGCCGCTGCGGGCCGGGGGGCCGCCGCTGATGATGATCGGGGAGGCGCCGGTCTGCCCGGTACGGGCGACTCGTGCGCATTCGTCGCGCATGGCCTCGGCGGTCGGGAAGCGCTCGTTCGGGTTCTTCTTCAGAGCGCGGGCGACCAGCGCGTCCACCGCCGGGGGAATGGACTGGTTGATCGAGGAGGGCGCGACCGGCTCCTCCTGGACGTGCGCGTACGCGATGGCCAGCGGCGAGTCCGCGTCGAAGGGCAGCCGGCCGGTCAGCAGCTCGAAGAGCATGATGCCGACCGAGTACAGGTCGCTGCGGGCGTCGACGCCGCGGCCCAGCGCCTGCTCGGGCGAGAGGTACTGCGGGGTGCCGACGACCATGCCGGTCTGGGTCATGGAGGTGACCCCGGACTGCATGGCGCGGGCGATGCCGAAGTCCATGACTTTGACCACATTACGCTTGGTCATCATCACGTTGCCTGGCTTGATGTCGCGGTGGACCAGCCCCATCTCATGGCTGATTTCCAGCGCCGCCAGCACATCGCTGGTGATCTTCAGTGCCTTTTCGGTCGGCATCGCGCCGTATTGCCGGACGTCGCCGTCCAGAACCGAGCGCAGCGGCTGCCCCTCGACGTACTCCATGACGATGTACGGCATCAGCGAGCCGTCGATGGCGTCCTCGCCGGTGTCGAAGACCGAGACGATATTGGTGTGCGTGAGCTTCGCCACCGCTTGGGCCTCGCGGCGGAACCGCTCGCGGAAGGACTGCTCGCGTCCCAGCTCGGTGTGGAGCGTCTTGATCGCGACCTGGCGGTCCAGCACGGTGTCATAGGCCAGGTGAACGGAGGCCATGCCACCCTCACCCAGCAGGTCACGCAGCTGATACCGGCCGTTCGCCAGAGAGTGGCCTTGGTACCTGCCCGATGCGCCGTACTGGCTCATTTCGTACTTCCCCCTCGGCGCACTCACTACTCTGACGCGCACGTTTCGACGCATTGATCTTGATGTTCTGGATATCGTGGCCAAGTCTGCCCCAGGCCACGGACACGTCAAGCCGCGTTGCCCGTTCCGTGACCGGATGCGCAAGAACCCGTCACGCGATTTGCATCGCTTCACCGTCAACAGGTTTGATGGCCGGTCCATCACCAACCGATACACGGCGCGAAGGCTGTAGCGTGCCTAGCGGGAACCGTACCGCCCGTGGGCGGGGCGATCTCGACCCGACCCCCACCGAGAACGAGACGGCGAGGACCGATGGCACAGACCCAGAGCGCCCAGGGGCCCTCCGAACCTGACGCCAGCGGGTCCGGAATGTCGGATACGCCCGAGGTGTGGGGCAACGGAGGACTTGTCGGCGATGGTCGATATCGGCTTACCAGTCGACTCGGCCGCGGCGGTATGGCGGAGGTGTTCGCTGCCGAGGACCTCCGGCTCGGCCGTACGGTCGCGGTGAAGCTGCTCCGAGCCGATCTGGCCGAGGACCCGGTGTCCAAGGCCCGCTTCACCCGCGAGGCACAGTCCGTGGCCGGGCTGAACCACCACGCCGTGGTGGCGGTCTACGACTCCGGCGAGGACACCGTCGGCCAGAACACCGTGCCGTACATCGTCATGGAGCTGGTCGAGGGCCGGACCATCCGCGATCTGCTGCTCAACGCCGAGGCCCCGCCGCCGGACCAGGCGCTGATCATCGTCTCCGGGGTGCTGGAGGCGCTCGCCTACAGCCATCAGCACGGCATCGTGCACCGTGACATCAAGCCCGCCAACGTGATCATCACCCACAGCGGCGCGGTCAAGGTCATGGACTTCGGTATCGCCCGCGCCCTGCACGGCGCGCAGTCCACCATGACCCAGACCGGCATGGTCATGGGCACACCGCAGTACCTCTCGCCGGAGCAGGCCCTCGGCAAGGCCGTGGACCACCGCTCCGACCTCTACGCCACCGGCTGCCTGCTCTACGAGCTGCTGGCGCTGCGCCCGCCGTTCACCGGGGAGACCCCGCTGTCGGTGGTGTACCAGCACGTCCAGGACACCCCGGTGCCCCCGTCGGAGACCTCCGGCACCGTGCCGCCGGAGCTGGACGGCCTGGTCATGCGCTCCCTCGCCAAGGACCCGGACGACCGGTTCCAGAGCGCCGAGGAGATGCGCGGACTGGTCCAGTACGCGCTCCAGATGCTCCACGAGGCCGGCGGCCACACCGGCATGTGGAACACCGGCCCGGTCACCCAGCACCTGGGCGCCGCCACCCCCGCCATGGGCATGCCGGGAGTCGGGGCCACCACCGCGCTGCCGCACCCGGGCCACGGCGAGACCTCCCAGCAGCCGATCGTCACCGGCCCCGGTGGCGGGGGCGGCGGCTACCACGGCGGTTCCGGCCGCCGTAAGGGCCGCGGCAGGATGTGGCTGATCGCCGTGCTCGCGGTGATCGCGGTCGCGGCGGGGGTCGCCTTCGCCCTCCAGGCCGGCGACAAGGGCGGCGGGAAGCAGCCGGGCAAGCACCAGACGTCGGTCACCCAGGAGAAGACGGAGAAGCCGACCGACAAGCCGAGCGACGACTCGGGCGACGAGACGGTCCCGAGCGACGACGAGAACACCTCCGGGCACACGGGCAGCGACTACACCCCGACCGCGAACCCGACGCCGACGTACTCGGACGACCCCACGGGCGAGCCGACGGACCCGGAGACGGACCCGGGCACCGGCGAGCCGACCGGCGGGGAGACCACCCCGGGCGGCGGCGAGGAGACCACCCCGCCGACGGACCCGGAGACCGACCCGGGCACCACCGAGCCCACCGGTGGCACGGCGGGCGCCACGGACGGTGGCGCCGCCGGTACGCCCTGACGGCCGGGGCGCCCCACGGCGCCCCCGTCACCCGCAGAAGGCGTCGCGGACCGCGTCGTACTCCCGGGTCCACCACACCACCAGCGCGGCGGCCGCCGGGAACTGCGGATCGGCGCGCCGGTCCCCGCGCTGGTAGCGCCAGCGCAGCATCCAGAAGTCGTTGAGCCGCTCCCACCACACCCGGTGCACGGCCGCGGCCATCTCGGAGGTCCCGGCCCCCGCCGCGCCGCGGTACGCCCGCGCGTAGGACCGCACCTTGGTGAGCTCCAGGGTGCCGTCGGGCCGTACGAAGAAGATCGCGGCGGCCCGGACCGCCTCCTCGGCGCGCGGCTGCACCCCGAGCCGGTCCCAGTCGACGATGGCGGCCGGTTCCGTGTCGCGGTAGAGCAGGTTCAGCGGGTGGAAGTCGCCGTGCACCCAGCCGGCGACCGGTACCGCGTCCGCCTCCGGGCGGCGGTGGGCGTGCCGCTCCACCAGCGCCCGCCGCTCGACCAGCCGGTGCTCGGCGAGCTCGTCGAAGGTGTCGCGGTTCCGGCGCCCCCGGATGAGCGTGAGCAGCTCGTCGATGACGGCGAAGGTGTCCTCGGGGTCGGCGGCGGCCTCCACGGGCGGCCTGC
Organism: Streptomyces sp. MK37H; assembly: GCF_018035285.1. Lineage (NCBI taxonomy): Bacteria > Bacillati > Actinomycetota > Actinomycetes > Kitasatosporales > Streptomycetaceae > Streptomyces > Streptomyces sp. MK37H. Next base: position 5,318 of record NZ_JAAAYH010000340.1, read on the forward strand.
GGTCGCCCGTACGGGCCCGCATGACGCGCTCCAGACAGGTGTGGACGAGCCCGAGCAGCCCGCCCAGCCGCCAGCACTGCGGGGTGGTCAGCTCACCGCCGTCGCGGTGCCGCCCGTCGATCCAGGGGTGTAACGCGTAGCAGCGGCCGCCGATGACGGCGACCGTACGGCCGTCGGCGTCCGGGACCGGCGGGGCGACGGGCACCCCGAGCGCCTCCAGCCGCTGGGTGACGCGGTGCTGGCGGGCGATGGCGGTGCGGTCGCCGTCGAGGTGGTGCTTGAGGAAGAACCGGCCGCGGGTGGTGGCGAGGCGGTAGCCCCGGTTGAGCAGCCCCTGGGTGAGCGGTTCGCAGGAGACGGCCTCACCGGCGGTGTCATAGCGGCGGAGCAGGGCGCTCAGGGTTTCCCCGTCGGGAGCGGCCTCGGCGGAGCGTACATGTGAGCGCGGCACCTGCCAGATGTTAGATCACCGGACATCACCGCCACGGCGCGCGAAGCCGGAGCACGGCACCCCGGGGGACGGCTGGTTGACCGCGGCGGGGCCGTGGCAGGGCCGTGGCGGGCCCGGGCCGGGGTCAAGGCTGGGGGTGTCCGACGGATCGTGACGCCTGCGGCGGGCTGTTCCCCTCCCCGCCCCTTCCCACAACTGGGGCTCCGCCCCAGACCCCGGGGTGCAGGGGCGGTGCCGGTACGCCGAGGAGGGTGCCCTCGTCGGCGAGCCCAGACCCCGGGGTGCAGGGGCGGTGCCCTTGCCGTGCGGTGGTGTCCGCGCCGTGCGGCGAAGCCCTGCCGTGCGGCGAAGCCTGCCACGCGGCGGAGCCGCAAATCGATGCCGAGGGAAGACCTGCGCCCCCGCCCAGGGCCGGGGCGTATCGGCTGCGTCGCCCCCGCCGGGGTCAGCGCTCTGGCCCTCGCCGCCCTCGCCAGGGCTAGCGCTTCTGGTCCCTCGCCGCCCTCGCCAGGGCTAGCGCTTCTGGTCCCTCGCCGCCCTCGCCAGGGCTAGCGCTTCTGGTCCCTCGCCGCCCTCGCCAGGGCTAGCGCTTCTGGGCCTTCACCGCCCCTCGCCAGGGCTAGCGCTTCTGGGCCTTCACCGCCCCCGCCAGGGCTAGCGCTTCTGGGCCTGCGTCGCCTGCATTCGGGCGACGTACGCCGCCGCCTGCGAGCGGCGCTCCATGCCCAGCTTGGAGAGCAGGCTGGAGACATAGTTCTTGATCGTCTTCTCGGCGAGATGCAGCCGCTCGCCGATCGCCCGATTGGTGAGCCCCTCCCCGATCAGCAGCAGGATGCGGCGCTCCTGCTCGGTGAGGGCGGCGAGCTGGTCGTCCGGTTGGGCGGCCGTCTGGCCGCGCAGCCGCTCCAGTACCCGGGCGGTGGCCACCGGGTCGAGCAGCGACCGGCCCGCGGCCACGTCCCGGACCGCGGCGAGCAGTTCATCGCCGCGGATGTCCTTCAGGACATAGCCGGAGGCGCCCGCGATGATGGCGTCGAAGAGCGCCTCGTCGTCGGCGAAGGAGGTGAGCATCATGCAGCGGACGCTCTCGTAGCGGGCGCGGATCTCCCGGCAGACCTCGACCCCGCTGCGGTCGGGCAGCCGAATGTCCAGGACGGCGACGTCCGGACGGGCGGCCGGGATCCGCGCCAGCGCGTCGGCCGCGGTGCCCGCCTCGCCGACCACCTCAATGTCCGGCTGGCCCGCGAGCAGGTCTCGTACGCCGCGCCGGACGACTTCATGGTCGTCGACCAGGAAAATCCCTATTTTTCCTTCTTCGCGCACGGATCCAGTCTCACACACGAAGTCTTCCCGCGTCGTTGTCCAGCGGGATACCGTGCGCTTGTCCGGCGGCCTGTGGGGCTGTGACCAGTGGAAGTTTCCCCATCCACGCGATTTACTTGGAAATCCAAGCAAAATTGCAGGTCAGGTGGGGTTTCGCAGACATGCGACGCACTGGGTAACGTGCCTTGTGCAGGGCCAGCCGCCGGGAACCTGTCACGCCCGGTCATGCTCCGGCGCACCCACCCCGTGCGCCGTGGCGGAACGGGCGAGCCGCAACTGGCCGCCGGCGGATCCCGGGGGCCGGACAGACGGAGGAGCACACGTGACCGTGGAGAGCACTGCCGCGCGCAAGCCGCGCCGCAGCGGAGCCAAGCGCAGCACCACCGCGCGGGACGCCAAGAAGCAGCCTGCGGGCCAGCCCGAACTCGTGCAGCTGCTGACCCCCGAGGGCGAGCGTGTCGAGCACCCCGAGTACGCCATCGACCCCACCCCGGAGGAGCTGCGCGGTCTGTACCGGGACATGGTGCTGACACGGCGGTTCGACGCCGAGGCCACCACCCTGCAGCGCCAGGGCGAACTGGGCCTGTGGGCCTCGCTGCTCGGCCAGGAGGCGGCGCAGATCGGCTCCGGCCGGGCGCTGAACGACGCCGACTACGTCTTCCCCACCTACCGCGAGCACGGAGTGGCATGGTGCCGGGGCGTCGACCCGACCAATCTGCTGGGGATGTTCCGTGGGGTGAACCACGGCGGCTGGGACCCGAACAGCAACAACTTCCACCTGTACACCATCGTGATCGGCTCGCAGACCCTGCACGCGACCGGCTACGCGATGGGCGTGGCCAAGGACGGCGCGGACGCCGCGGTCCTGGCCTACTTCGGCGACGGCGCCTCCAGCCAGGGCGATGTCGCCGAATCGTTCACCTTCTCCGCGGTCTACAACGCCCCGGTCGTCTTCTTCTGCCAGAACAACCAGTGGGCCATCTCCGAGCCCACCGAGAAGCAGACCCGGGTGCCGCTCTACCAGCGCGCCCAGGGCTTCGGCTTCCCCGGGGTGCGGGTGGACGGCAATGACGTGCTCGCCTGTCTGGCCGTCACCAAGGCCGCGCTGGAGCGGGCGCGCACCGGGCAGGGCCCGATGCTCATCGAGGCGTTCACCTACCGCATGGGCGCCCACACCACCTCGGACGACCCCACGCGCTACCGCTCGCCCGAGGAGCGGGAGCTGTGGGAGACCAAGGACCCGATCCTGCGGCTGCGCACCCTGCTGACCCGCGAGGGCCTGGCCGACGACGCGTACTTCGCCGATCTCGAGCGGGAGAGCGACGCGCTGGCCAAGCGGGTCCGGGACGCCGTACGGGCCATGCCCGACCCCGAGGACATGGCGATGTTCGAGCACATCTACGCCGACGGGCACGCGCTCGTCGACGAGGAGCGGGCGCAGTTCGCCGAGTACCAGGCTTCGTTCGTCACCGCTGAGGAAGGCATCTGACATGGCCGCCGAGAAGATGTCGCTCTCCAAGGCGATCAACGCATCCCTGCGGACGGCCCTCGAGACCGACCCCAAGGTCCTGATCATGGGCGAGGACGTCGGCAAGCTGGGGGGCGTCTTCCGCGTCACCGACGGGCTCCAGAAGGACTTCGGCGAGGACCGGGTCATCGACACCCCGCTCGCCGAGTCCGGCATCGTGGGCACCGCGATCGGGCTCGCGCTGCGCGGCTACCGCCCGGTGGTGGAGATCCAGTTCGACGGTTTCGTCTTCCCCGCCTACGACCAGATCGTCACCCAGCTCGCCAAGATGCACGCACGCTCGCTCGGCAAGGTCAAGCTGCCGGTCGTCGTCCGCATTCCGTACGGCGGCGGCATCGGCGCGGTGGAGCACCACAGCGAGTCGCCGGAGGCGCTGTTCGCGCATGTGGCGGGGCTGAAGGTGGTCTCACCGGCCAACGCCTCCGACGCCTACTGGATGCTCCAGCAGGCCATCGACAGCGATGACCCGGTGATCTACTTCGAGCCCAAGCGCCGCTACCACGACAAGTCCGAGGTCGACACCGCCGCGATCCCCGGTCCGCTGCACGCCGCCCGGGTGGTGCGGCCGGGGACGGACCTGACGCTCGCGGCCTACGGCCCGATGGTGAAGGTCGCCCTGGACGCCGCCGCGGCCGCCGCCGAGGAGGGCAAGTCGATCGAGGTCCTGGATCTGCGGTCGATGTCGCCGATCGACTTCGACTCGATCCAGCGTTCCGTGGAGCGGACGGGGCGGCTGGTCGTCGTCCACGAGGCACCGGTATTCCTGGGCACCGGGTCGGAGATCGCCGCGCGCATCACCGAGAGGTGCTTCTATCACCTCCAGGCCCCGGTGCTGCGGGTCGGCGGCTTCCACTCGCCGTACCCGCCGTCACGGCTCGAGGACGAGTACCTTCCGGGGCTGGACCGGGTGCTCGACGCCGTAGATCGCGCGTTGGCGTACTGAAGGGCTTGAGGAGATCGTGACGATGACCGCAGTCGAACAGCGCTTCCGTGAGTTCAAGATGCCCGATGTGGGCGAGGGGCTGACCGAGGCCGAGATCCTCAAGTGGTTCGTGGCGCCGGGCGACACCGTGACCGACGGTCAGGTGGTGTGCGAGGTCGAGACCGCCAAGGCCGCCGTCGAGCTGCCCATCCCCTTCGACGGCGTGGTGCACGAGCTGCGCTTCGACGAGGGCACCACCGTGGACGTGGGCACGCCGATCATCTCGGT